>NZ_JAAHHE010000278.1:0-8284 GCF_010692525.1 Moorena sp. SIO3B2 | reverse complement strand
TCCATCAAAATCTGATGAGCCGATTCTTCTTTAACCCCTGGAGCTGGCTGTCGTTGGATATAGGTGCCATCAGGCTGTAAATCCCAAGCTTGACGGTTATCTGCTAACATAATTGCCAGGATTTCTTCCAAATCTTTGGTAATTTCTGGGTCTTCCACTGGTGTCACTGCTTCTACCCGTCGATCCAAATTACGACGCATCCAGTCCGCACTGCCAATATAGACTTCGTCTTGACCCTGATTTTGGAAGTAAAAAATCCGTGAGTGTTCTAAAAAACGACCCACGACACTCACCACACGGATATTTTCACTGACTCCTTTAAGACCAGGACGCAGACCACAAATTCCCCGCACAATCAAGTCAATTTTTACACCAGCTTGTGAGGCGTTGTAGAGGGCGGCAATAATCTTGGGGTCTAGTAGGGAATTCATTTTGGCAACAATACGACCTGTTGCCCCGTTGCGGCAATGTTCAATCTCCCGCTGAATCATTGCGATCATGCGATCGCGTAAACTAAATGGTGCGACCAACAACTTTCGATAAGACTTTTGCCGTGAGTAACCGGTCAAAGAATTAAACAAATCTGTCAAATCTGCCCCTAAGTCATCACGGCAACTCAATAGTCCTAAATCAGTATATAGTTTGGCAGTCTTAGAATTATAATTCCCCGTCCCAATGTGAACATACCGACGAATTTTATCTGCCTCCCGACGCACCACCAGCACAATTTTAGTGTGAGTTTTTAAACCCACCAAACCATAGATCACATGAACTCCAGCCTGTTCTAACTTCCTTGCCCAAACAATATTATTTTCTTCATCAAAACGAGCCTTTAGTTCTATGAGCACCGACACTTGCTGACCATTTTCTGCTGCTCTAATCAAGGCATCGATAATTGGTGAGTCACCAGATGTGCGATATAAGGTCATTTTGATGGCTAGAACATCTGGATCTTGAGCGGCCTGGGTAATAAAGCGCTCTACCGTTGCGCTAAAGGAATGATAAGGATGGTGTACCAGCAAATCCCTACTGCGAATCACGCTGAAGATATCTTCCACATTCTCTTCCCCGATAGGAAAGCGCAGGCGTCGGGGCACCACTGGTTCCCACACAGGGTTTTTCAATTCTGGCCGTGGCAATGCCATCAACGACATCAAGTCACCCAGTGCCAACAGACCGTCGAATTCATAGACATCGGTTTCTTCCAGTTCCAGCTCTCGCATCAGGGTTTTCCTGACTAACTTGGAGGTGGTCACAGGAATTTCCATGCGCACGGCAGAACGTCCAAACCGTCGTTTCCGTAGTTCCTCTTCAATCGCTATCAGCAGGTCATCTGCCTCGTACTCCTCTACTGTCAAATCAGCATTGCGGGTAATGCGGAAGGGATGACACTCCTGAATCTTCATCCCTGGAAACAGAGACTCCAAATTATGGGCAATGATTTGTTCGAGAGGAACACCAGTCCAACTAGTCGTTTTTCCATTCTGTTGTTGCTGCAATTTTTCCGGGAGGGGAACAAAGCGCTTTAAGACTCTAGGAACTTTCACCCGAGCAAACAATTCTGCTCCCGTTTCCGGGTCTTTGACCACTACCGCCAGATTCAGGCTGAGATTGGACATGTAAGGAAAAGGATGGCTGGGGTCTACAGCCAGGGGAGTCAGAACTGGAAAAATTTGCTCGGAATAGTAGTTTTCCAGGTAATTCCGCTGTTTCTGGTTCAAGTCCACGTAGTCCAGAATGTAAATCCCTGCTTTGGCTAGCAGGGGTCGCAGTTCCTGCTCACAGTGTTGATGCTGTTGAGTTACCATCGGTAACAGCCGCACTCTGATCGCATCGAGTTGTTCACTAGGTGTCCGACCATCGGGTGTCCGTTTACTAACTTGTGCTAGCACCTGTTGTTTTAAACCAGCCACCCGCACCATAAAGAATTCATCCAGGTTAGAGCTAAAGATGGCCATGAACTTCAGACGCTCTAACAGAGGCGTTCGGGGGTCCGTTGCTTCATGTAATACTCGGTTATTGAACTCCAACCAGCTCAGTTCTCGATTGAAGTAATAGTCAGTGTCACTCAGATTAAGCTCAATAGTGAGCTGTTGAGATTCAGACGTATTCTTTTTAACTTCAAATATTGTCTGTTTAAATTCAGAATTATTCTTTTTAACTTCAAATATTGTCTTTTGAGATTCAGATGTATTATTTTTGAATTCAAATGTCGTCTGTTCAGATTCAGACTTATTCTTTTTAGCTTTACCCATGATCCTCAGAGTTAACCCACCTGATCAGGCTGTTTTGTCCCAGCGATAGAATAGTCATCCAGATTCTATCGTTAAACGAACCTCAAGGATTGAACACTTCGTCTTCTCTACCTACCCACCATTGACCTAAATTCATCAAATCCTGGTGAATATCTTCTAGTTCTCTGATATAAGCTTCCGATGATAGGGTGGCGCGGCGCTCCTGAAGTTTCTTCAGACGCAGTTGCACCAGTAACCAGGGTTTGGAGATGCCGTCAGTAGCTTCTATATATTGCGCTAACTCTTTACTATTCATGAATTTAAGTTTAAGTTTGTCTAATTTTATAATTAAGGTAACACAAAATATTAATAAATGTAAATTTATTTTTATTTCGGATTGTTATTTGGTATAATTAAATGCTTTTACAACTCAGTGAAGTCAGTGCGTCCGCAAAACCCTCGCGCTAAATTAATTAGTTGCGGTTTAAATTAGTGCGATGTTCCTTTGGAGCCGCTACGCTAACGCTAAACTCGATGAGATCCCCTCATCTCCCGACTCCCGATTCCCGATTCCCGATTCCCCACTCCCCACTCCCTATCTTCAAATCCACTATCGATTTAGGACACAAATTGCTATAACTTACTATGGGTAGGGGGGGGATGGAATAGATTGGGCTAACTAAGTTAGTTAACTAACTTGGTCTAGTCGGTTGTCAAAAACCCTGATTAGCCATTGGCTATCCTGGGCTATTCCTCTCTTACCGATATTTACCACGTGCTCTGACCACAAGCGAACTCTAAAAAATATGTTGAAAAAAGTTATTGCCCAGCTCAAAGACTGGTTCCCTGCTCCAGAAGTCCATGCCCACTGCGATGGACCTTGCGGGGTGTATGACCCAGCTGCTGCACGTATCACCGCTGAGGCAGTACTCTCCATGACCAAGAAGATCCTTGATCTTGAGCCACCTGCGAGTAATGATCCAACGGCAGTAGTTGCTTACCAAAATACCCTATCCCGGTTCATTGCTATTAAGGAAGAGCAGGCTCAGAAGACCAAAGAGGAAATACTGATCCTGTGGACAGACTATTTCAAGCCAGTACACTTGGAGCAGTTCCCAGACCTACACGATACCTTCTGGAAAGCCGCAAAGTTATGCTCTGCCTGCAAGGTGGAAGTTAGCCTTGAGCACGCCAATGAGCTACTTGAGGCAGTAGAGACTATCCACAAGATTTTCTGGGCAACCAAGAATCGCGATATCGTCTGGTATAAGGCTAGCTAAACCTCAGAATGGTGAATTAAGAATGTAGAATGCAGAATGCAGAATGCAGAATGTGGGATGTAGAAGGCAGAGTGTAGAAGGCAGAGTGTAGAAGGCAGAGTAGTGTAGAAGGCAGAGTGTAGAATTCTTAATTCTTAATTCTTAATTCTACATTCTTAATTCTACATTCTTAATTCTACATTCTTAATTCTACATTCTTAATTCTACATTCTTAATTCTACATTCTTAATTCTTAATTCTTAATTCTACATTCTTAATTCTACATTCTTAATTCTACATTCTTAATTCTACATTCTTAATTCTACATTCTTAATTCAAATGCTTTCTATCAAAAACAGTATTCCTGAGCTACTACTTTGGATATTGCGAAAACGGTTACGTTTCAGAGTTACAGGAGTATCCATGACTCCCCTGTTCAAACCAGGAGAGGAAATCTTAATTGATCCAAGAGCTTATCAGCACATTCCGCCCAAGATTGGTGACATTGTTGTGGCTAGACACCCTTACCAAAACCACTTGCGATTAGTGAAACGGGTAACTTTGGTGCTCGAAGATGGACGTTGTTTCCTTAAAGGAGACAACCGATTAGAAAGTACCGATAGCCGCTCGTTTGGTTTAGTGGATTCTCAACAAATTATTGGTAAAGTAACCAGTCGTTTTTTTTAATCGTTTTCTGTAACATCTTAAAGTTATCCCTTGGAATGCCTTTTTGGTTTTACCCACGCTACTCGCCCAAGAATTAATAAGCCAATCGCTGAAGGAGAACCGACGAACAGATGAAGCGCCTGCTCTCCGGTAATAATCAGAGCCATACCAAAACCAACGGCAATCAGATTTGCGAATAATGGGAATAGAAAAACTCGCCAGTCCCTCATAACTACGTACCAGTTATATACAAAAATGATCGAAGGAACTAATTGCACCAACTGCATTAATCCTTTGCCCTCTTGCACACCATAAAGTAGGGGTACAGCAACCATGCTGGCAACCAATATCACATCCAGAAAGCGGGATTTTTTCAGTCCCAGGGCAATCAAGCACATGCCAGCAGTAATGAAGGTATAGAATAACCGATTGAGATCAGAAATTTGGCTCACATAAACCCAGTCATCCCCGATGTGTTCAGCCATTTCGTAGGAGTTAGCGATCGCAAAACAAGCATAGCCACAGTAGATCAGTGGTAGCGATCGCAGCTTGACTACAGAGGTATAGAATTCACTCCGATAAGAAAAAATCCAGATGTTAACCGCAGCAACCAGATAAACCAATAGATGGGCGGCAATTATTGCCAATTTCAACAGCGTGGGCATTGATTAGAATAATGTGATATTGTCTCTAGGAGCATAACTATCATAGTAATAATTCAGCTAT
Organism: Moorena sp. SIO3B2; assembly: GCF_010692525.1. Classification (NCBI taxonomy): domain Bacteria; kingdom Bacillati; phylum Cyanobacteriota; class Cyanophyceae; order Coleofasciculales; family Coleofasciculaceae; genus Moorena; species Moorena sp. SIO3B2. The sequence continues at coordinate 3,399 of NZ_JAAHHE010000278.1, read as the reverse complement.
CAGCAGTCAGCTATCAGCAGTCAGCAGTCAGCTAATTCGCTAGGCCCACGCTACTGAAGGTGTTTATGGAAGTAAAGTCCCAGCGCTGGTGGGGTGAATAATCCGGTAGTAAAGTTCTAAAACTTCACGCTATTGTGAGATAACCCATTAAGCTAATCGGCGATAAAGTTCTGAATTTTTATCCAAAACGTATGCTGTAGCATCATGAAAAGACAGTTCTGACTGAGTTAAATATTGCTCAACACTCATCAACACTAACTCTTCTATCGAAACATTCAGGTTAGCTGCAATGTCTTGGAGTTGTTGCAAACGCTCATCCGGTATCGTAATCTGGATAGAACTCATAGCTATTAAAGCTTAATCGGGTATCACAATTATACCATTTATGAACGGGTAGGTAACATTGTCTTCCACACAGCTACCGTACACCCGGTCACCCTTTTTGCAGTTTTCGTACTTAATTTCCTGACTTCACAAATTGCAGTTCATAGAGATAAGCATACCTTCCACCTTGAGCAATTAATTCCGTATGGGTTCCAGTTTCCACAATCTCACCTTTTTCCAGAACTACAATTAAATCAACATCAGCAATAGTAGACAATCGATGAGCAATCACTAAGCTAGTGCGTCCTTTAAAAAGCTGTTTAATAGACTCTTGAATCAGTTGTTCTGATTCAGAATCTAGAGCAGAGGTGGCTTCATCTAAAATAACAATTTGGGGATTTTTGAGCAAAACTCGGGCGATCGCAATCCGTTGTCGCTGTCCTCCTGATAGTTTCACACCCTGCTCACCAATAATGGATTGATAACCATCAGGGAAACCGATAATAAAATCATGGGCATTGGCAGCTTTTGCTGCTGCTTCAATTTCCTGATCTGTGGCATCTAGCTTACCGTAAGCTATGTTTTCTTTTACTGTGCCGTAGAGCAGTAAGGTTTCTTGGGGCACGATGCCAATATGCGATCGCAAGGAACTTAAACTAATATCTTGTAGATCATGTCCATCAAGTAATACTCGTCCCTTTTGGGGATCGTAAAACCGAGCGGCTATTTTAGCAATGGTACTTTTTCCTGCACCAGAAGAACCGACTAAAGCCACTGACATGCCCGGTTGAATGTCTAAATTGAAGTTTCTGATCACTGACTGATTGTTGTGATAAGCAAACTCCATCCCTTCAAATTTGAGATTGCCCTGTATCGAAGTCAAGTTAATCGCATTTTCCTTCTCTTTAACCTCTATTTTGGTATCTAAAATCTGAAAAATTCTTTTGGCTGATACTCCTGATCTTTGGATAATATTGACTAATCCATTAAACCGATTAATAGGTTTATTTAAAAGAGTGACATAGGTTAACAGGGCTGCTAATTCCCCAATAGTCAGATGGCTAACCATCACTCCCCAAGCACCGAAAACTAATGTCAGTAAATTTCCGAGTTCATTAAGAGTATTAATAATCGGTACGAATATAGACCAAAACCGAGTTGCCTTAAGATTTTCTTCCCGATAGTTACGACTAAATTCAGTAAATCGGTTAATTTCATACTGCTCGTTACCAAAAGACTTAATAATTTTGATATTCGAGATAGTATCTTGTAAGTGATTACTAATTAAGTCAGCTTGATCGTTAACCGATTGATAGATTTTTTGTAGTCTTTTCTGAGAAAATTGTAAAATATAAATGATTAAAGGCCAGGTAAGGGCAATCATGATTGCCAGCAGCCAGTTACTGACAAGGATATAAATGAAAACGACAATAAACGCAAAACTATCGATTAATATAGCAATTAAATTAGCAGACAGTAATTCCCCGACTATCTCCACATCCCTTGCCAACCGTGACATTAATTCGCCGGTGCGTTGGCCTTCAAAAAAACTAATGGATAGACCTTGAATATGTTGATATAAATCTAGGCGAATGCTCTCAATGGTTTTTTGTCCGAATACTTTGACTGCATAGAGTTGAAAAAAGAGCAAACCACCAGCTGCTAAGGTCATAGATAGGATAATTACTCCTACCCAAGGCAGCATATTAAATTGTTTTTCGGGAATCACTACATCTATAACATAGCGATTAACTTGGGGAATAAAGAAGTTGATAAATGAAGCAAAGATAGTTAATGCGATCGCGAATAAAAATGGTGCTTTATGCTGCCAACCATAGTCAAATAGACGCCGGTATAAATGCGTCTCTAGTTCTTCCGGTACTTTCTCTATTTCATTATCTGTATTCTTATCTGTATCTTTATCTTGAACATTATCAAGCTTTTCTTCTGATTTTTCTAGATTATTATCTAATTCTTCTTGTAACTTTTCTGCTTCATCATTAGTAACTTGAGGGATTTGATCAGCTTTCATTATGACCCATGGGTGAGGAGAATTTCAGCAATAGCTTGAGAAATGGGAAAATGGGGTGAAAACGTCTCCAACCAGAAAAATTCCCCAACCGGGTTAACTTCTAGGAATACATACCGACCATCAGGGGTAAGAATAATATCAATGGCTCCATAGTTTAAACCAAAATAAGCCATCAGTTGGAGCAACTTTTTCTCAATATCTTCGGGTAAATCATAGGCTTGCCAAGACTTAACTAACGCTCGGCCTTCCTTGCGCCAGTCGAAAGTAGAGCCTTCTAAGCTCTGGGAATCCACCGCAGCAGTAAATATACGGTGTCCCACGATCGTGGTTCGTAATTCTAGAGCCTTGGGCACTTTTTCCTGAAAGGTCATCGGACAGAAACGCAGTCCTTCGAGATGCTCTAAATCCTCCGCTGTGACTGGGTTTGTGAAAACAACCTGTTCTTGCCCTTGCTCCCCATAGATAGCAAAGGAAGATAGCATTTTGGTAATGATACCCTGGTCTTGACATTCAGAAGCAAATTGCTTCACTGCCTCTGGATTGTTGGTACTCAGGGTACGGGGCGTAATCAAGCCCACCTCTCGTGCCACTTGGAGCTGTAGTTGCTTATTGTTAGCGACATCAACATTAGACATTTTGTCGAAGTGGAATGCCTTGATGCTGGCAATCATACCCCTAACCGTGACGCGACATTCCTTAATTGCAGCGTTTAGATACTGCTTATCCATGGTGTCGGGAATTTTTTTCCCATAGCGCATCCGTCGATACCAAACCGAAGAGACTTCACTCAAATCTAGCTTCTGTTCCCCATCCGTAATAGTTACTCCCTGAGAATTGCCCTCGTAAATATCTAGCTGCACTTCGGTAGGATATCTATCGGTATCAAAACGAAATGCTTTTCCTCCTTGAGCTTCAATCGCTTTGATAACTAGAGGAATACTCTCGTTGTCTTGGCTAAATGTAATGATTAATACTGTCATGTCTAGGGATGTGTTCGATGTTCGGTGTTAATGCTTTTTAAGGCAAAAGGCAAAAGGCAAAAG
>NZ_JAAHHE010000277.1:0-8350 GCF_010692525.1 Moorena sp. SIO3B2 | reverse complement strand
AACCCCCAAGACCGCTTAGGTGCGCTTTCCGTTGGCGAATTAAATTCGCCACGGGTCGCACCTCTGCATCGCTTACAAAGGGTGTGAGACTAATGTCGATGTCCTAACTGCCCTGGCGACTGCTATACTTCATACTTCCTACTTCATAATTCCTACTTCGGCGTTGCTGATTCTGGGTATGATTTTGCCCCCCTAGCCCCCCAAGCGAGGGATTGCTCGCTTGGGGGGAACAAAACTCTCTTGCGTCCCCCGAGCGAGGGATTGCTCGCTCGGGGAACCCACAGGGGCTTGGCGAAAACTAAACAATCGCGCATTCATACTTCAATTCAGCAGCGCCCCTACTTCATATAGCACTAAGCATTCAGGTGTTTGACATTGATCAAAGCTGAAAAAGGTGCGACCCGTGGCGAATTAATTCTTAATGGTAAGAGCGCACCTGCGCTTTTGTAGTCAACTTTTGCCTCTTGCCTGCCCCCCTTCTTAAGGCTCACAGGGGTAGGTTTTTTACATTAGGGTCAAACATGGGGCGACCCAGAGGGAGAGGAAAAGGAAAACAACGAAGAAATGATGATTTTGAACGACAAACCCCACACCCCACACCCGGTCAACCCACACCCCACCCCACACCCCACACCCCACACCCCACACCCCACAGCTCACGTCTTTGTTAAAAACCTACCCTTATGAGTTAGGGGGGATTCCTCTTGCCTTGCGCGTAGCGCTATACTTCCTACTTCAGAGCATCAAGGATTAGTCAACCTTACGACGGAAGACAAAGGAACCATTGTCCCCAGGAGCAACAGTACCAACCTCATTGACGTACTTAGTTACCTCTTCACCGCTAGCTGGGTCACTATTTCCAAAGGATAAGGTTTTATTAAAGTACTCCACAGTACCCTGAGATGGCTCAGTTCCCTGCTCGTGAGTGGTGACAGTAACCCAGTTGTTAGGAGCTTGTTCGCCATCCTCAGTAATGGTGAAGTTGTTAGCATCCAAAATTACGTTACCAGCACCCACTAGTGGTTCAGAGATATTGGTGTAGGTGATTCGGTACTCGATAAACTGACCAGGCTTAGCTCGTTCAGTGAGGCCACCCTCCTCAGGATCACCTGTGGGAGTTCCGGTGGTGAATTCCTCAATCACTGTTACACCATCAGTATCGAGAATTCGAGCTTCTTTCACCATCTGCATGTAGCCAGTGTAGACCCGGTCAACAGTGATGTTGAAGACGGTTTCCTGAGTGACATCAAAGTCTCCGTTCGGGTTGTTGTCCACGAAGGAAACAATCGGAATCCCGTAACCTTGAACTTGAGGCGTATTAGCAGGTAAGTCAACAATTACCTCGTAATCCAATTGCTGACCTGGTGTGAGAGTACCAACATTAACCGCTGGATCAGTAGTGGTAAAACCACCATCTTCAGTGTAGGTGTAGGTCGCCTCAAGAGGCGTACCTGTATCTGGGGTGTACCTGATCCTGACCGTAGTACCATCAGGAATCTGGTTATTTGGTCCAAACTCTACTGGAGTGGTGAATTGAGGATTAACTTGAGGGTCATTAGTCGCCGCAGTACCCAGTGAAGGGGCAATTGGCAACAAGGTTACGTTATCCAAATTAGTAGTATTGGGGTTCTCAACAGTATTGTTGAAGATGACCTCACCTGGATCTGGAATGGGCTGACCCTGAGCTAATCCAGCTGGAATAGTTGTGGACTGGTTAGTGAAGTCATCATTGTCATTGGTTGGACCAATGGCGTTGGGTCGATCCTCCGGACCATTGAGGATTTGACTCTTAGTCTCAATCTCTGCAGTAATGGTAACTACAGTGTCTTCACCCTTAGGTCCTTCACCTGTATTGTTATTGTCTTCATCAACACCATCAGCACTGGGATTGGCAATACCAAGGTCTGTAGCTGGGTTGAAGTCGGTACCTGTCTCATCGGGTGGTGTACCATCATCATTGTAGTTGTTGGGATTTTGGTCACCGGATTCATCGTAGACCACTTCATCCGTTGGGTCACCGACAGTTTCACCAAATGCCTGAGCAATGTTAGCGACTTCACCACCAGCAGTGGGTAAGCCACTGGTAATCACACCAAAAGTGAAGCCATTGCCATCACCTTCAGTGGAGGTTCCTGCATCAATATGACCGTCAAAAATGAAACCAATGCGCTTAACCTCACTAGCAGCTGGCGGGGTAATAGACCAGTCTACGCTCAGGGCGTCACGACCAGTCACCGCTGGGTCATCATCAGAGTAGACCACTGTCCAGCCTGCTGGTGGATTAGCCGTTGCGTCAGGGTCAAATACTGTACCTTCGGGAATGACATCAGAGACCAAGACACGCTGGACTGGCGCACCATCAAGGGTAATGCTAGTTCCTTCGAGATCTGCAGCTTGGAAATTAATCGCTGGGTTAGAGGACTCAACCCGGAAGTCTAAGCGATAGGTAATTTTGTCATCGCTAGCATCTTCAGGGTTATCACCCTTATCAACTAGCTCAATATTATTTGGACCTATGATTCGCTTGAGAACAGTGATGGTTGCTAGTTCCTTAATCTCCGTAGAGAGTAAGACCTCTTGGAACGCAGAACCCTCACGCTCACCATTGACCGGAGCTTCGGTAGGATCAGCATCTTGGGTACGAACCTCGTTAGGATTGGAACCATCATCAGCATCCGGCTGGTTATCAGTAGCAGGACTGTTGTCGTTAGGTTCGGTATCACCTAACTGGACATTAATCGGAGCTCCTGCTTCATCTACAATCACCGTACCTTCAACCCGTACCTTAATGCTCTGATCAGCAGGAATGGGATCGGGTGTAGTCAAACCAGTTCCTGGAATAGTTGTCTCGAAAGTGCCATCCCCATCCAAGTCAGCTGTCACTGTAATAGGAGTAGGAGCAGCAGGATCGGGATCTAAACCAGTGATGGCGATGTTATCAAGACCAGGGATAACAATATTGGTTTCTTCGTTACCAATGTTGGTAATCACGAAGTCAAATTGCAGGATATCACCAGTAGCAATACTACCTAGGTTGACGTCATTAACACCATCAGGTTGAACCAGCAAACCAGCAACTTCAGCCACCTTAACGATCACAGTGTTTGAGGTCGCGTTGATTTCAACCTCTGGATTGTTGGGGTCTTCATAGGTAGCTTCCGACTGGTTAATAATCTGTACACCAGCAGTAGTTCCATCCGCAAATACAGGTACTGCCAGCTGAAACAAACTACCGAGAATGAGGGAAGCACTGACTAATGGTCGTAAGTATCTACGACGAAGCTTGATTGACTTTCGTTGAGCCATGGAGGATTTTCCCTAATTGAGAACACAAAGATATATAAATACTCCCGGGGTCTAGGATGATACTGACCCTGGTTGTTAACTAGTAGCTTGTTATCAAGCTAGGCTAGCCTTCCATATCTAGGAAAACTCACCTAAGGTGCTTTAGGCATTGGAGATTTAACGGATTTTCTATAGTAGTCACTTTGAAGTCCATATGTAAAAATACGTAATAGGTCGTAAACTATCAGCCATAAGTACTAAATATTTCCTTTAGTTGCTTTTTTTTTCTAGTAGCAGGTTATAGTACTGGAGTCATTGCTATAACTAGCTAGGCAAAGGGGGTTACAGCAGCAGATAGGTATGACTTATAGGTATGACTTCAGGGTCAATGTCGGTGATGTTAGCTAGATCGAAGGGCATAAGTAAAATAACTATAACCTATCTAAGCTAAATTAAGTGATTATGCTCATACTTATTTAGTCATACGGTTGATGCGCTAATCCCCCGCTTCGGGGACAATAGATTAATTAATAACTGATCTAGTGTTTTAGATGTGAGGAAAATTATAATGATTAACTCTATGAGTTATTGGGATAAAAATTACTTAAAATTAAATAATTATATAGCAATAATAAATAGGTGGTGAACGAGCAGGCGGACAAGAGACCGGCAATACAATAACTTTTGGGCTTCTGGGTGTTTACAACTCGTTTATAAACCCGCTTAGTAAGCTTAGTAAGTTGTTAACCATCTAATTAATTGGCACAGGAAAAGTTACAGGGTGATGTTGAGGGTTGACTGAGGGTTAACGGTTGACCGCGTCCCGAACTTGGGTGCGGGGCAATCATGATGGATCTCTGCTCAGTGTTAAAGCTTATTAATCAACCTTTACATCAAAAAGTATCAATTTAAATGTGCCATTTGAATGACTATTATCTTATTTATATACCCAATTCAGCAAAATTACGCTAAATTACAGTCCAATTATTACAAAAATAGGTTTTGATAAAAAAAACCGGATGGATAGCTCATAAATTTTGACGGCTGATTAATAATCATCGAATTTTATTAAACTAATTACAAGTGCTTTAACAAATTGTATAGAGATGTTTATTGACATAAGGTACTGAGAATATTTACTTTTTAAAAAGGGTGGAATAAATGCCATGGTAACGATAATTATTACGATTAAATTAGGGTCAAATAATTTAATCGTAATAATGTGAAGGTTTGGTGACTAATATTAAACGTGTAATCTCTTATACAAATGTGGAATTATATAGCAGAAGTCAGAAGTCAGAAGTCAGAAGTCAGAAGTCAGAAGCCAGAAGTCAAACTATTGCGCTTACTTAGGTTTGAGACTTTTGTCATGTTATAACTGCCCTGGCGACTGCTATATTTACCCTAATTAATCAAAATCAAGCATGGTTTTTTTTTGATTTTAAGAAATAAAATTTCACAGGGAATTAAGAGACCAAGATACTCAGTTAATATTTGAAAGCAACTACCAACAGAAAACAATGATGAAGTATCTGCTGACCTCAGCATAGCGCTTTTTATCCTCATGAGGTACACATATTTTTTTCCCTCTTCCCTCTTCCCCTCCTGGGAGGGGTTAGGGGTGGGTTCCTCTTCCCTCTTCCCTCTTCCCTCTTGGGTGCATCTCAGTTTTGCAATTAGGCAAAAATTCGGGAGAAAATTCCCACACTCCCCGCGCCCCCGCCCCGCGCCCGGGCCCCACACTTGAGATCTTTTTTACAAATATGAGATGCACCCTCCCTCTTCCGAAGTCCCTGCTCCCTAAAACCCAAAAACTTGTACCTTACTAGATTAAAAACCGCTATACTGATACCAAGTCTAGGTCACATACCTCCCAATACTACTGAGTTAGTAGCCGACACCCGTACCGAAATTCAGCTACACCAAGGAAATCGGGTTTCGCTACTGTGATCCGACTGTGGGGGATCCCTTGCAGTATTGAAATCCCTGGTTAGATCTTTACCCTGTTCCTTCGCAAAACCTTGTTCAAGATCACCTTCTATGTCCACTACACTTGATTTAAGTCCAAAGAACTATGAATAAGATTCTAGTAATTGAAGACGAGCCAATAATTCGGAAGAAGCTACTCACGCTGCTCAGAGCAGAAGGGTTCGAGACGATTAGTAGTGACAACGGTAACAGTGGGGTCAAGCTTGCTCAAAACCAGCAGCCAGATTTAATTATTTGTGATATAATCATACCTCAGCTAGATGGTTATGGTGTTTTAAAGACTCTACAGGAAGATCCCGTCACTGCTGCGATTCCCTTTATTTTCCTCAGCTCCAAAGCTGACTGGTCAGATTGGCGTATGGTGATGAGGTTAGGGGCTGATGATTATCTGATCAAGCCTGTTAAGCGCGAAGAATTGCTAGATGCGATCGCTACTCGACTACAAAAACGACTTTATCAAACCAAGCGCCATCATCTTGAACTGAAAAAAGTCCAAGCTCAACTGAACTACCTACTCCGTTATGACCAGGTTACTAACTTGCCGAACCGACTCTTGCTAGAAGAGCGATTTAATCAACTACTGCTCCAACGACAGGGACGTTATCGTCGTCTGCCAGTGCTGTCTTTAAGCTTTGACCAACTCAACCAGATCAACAATACCCTAGGCCCTGTTAGTGGTGATTTGTTACTTCAGGCCGTGGCCAAACGACTTCTTGGTAGGGTTGGACCTTTGGATACAGTGGCTCAGTTAGGGATAGATCAATTTGTGATCTTGCTAGCTACTACAATTAACCAGACAGAGATAGGGCAAATGGCGGAAACACTGATCGATGCTTTATCCTTACCCTTTACTATAGGAGAATATGAGATTGTCCTGACCCCTAGAATCGGCATCGCCTGCTTTGGTAGGGATGCTCTTGATCTAAATACCCTGATCACCCATGCCAACGGAGCCAGAGAAAATGCTGGACAAAAAGGACAGAAGGCTTACGAATTTTATATTGCTTCGATTGGTGACAAATCCCAACAAGCCCTATGGCTAGAATTACAATTGCGCCAAGCATTGCCAAAGGATGAACTTCAAGTTTACTATCAGCCCAAAGTAAATCTGAGAACTGGAGAAATCGAGGGAGCAGAAGCCTTAATCCGTTGGCATCATCGAGCATTGGGAGCAATCTCTCCAGCTAAATTCATTCCCCTAGCTGAGAAAACTGGTTTGATTGTGCCTCTAGGAGAGTGGGTACTGCGAAAAGCCTGTACCCAAGCCAAACTCTGGCAAACTCAAGGGTTGTCCCCAGTACAAATCGCTGTAAATTTATCGGGACATCAGTTTAATCAACCCAATCTCAGTAACTCAATCCTAGCAATTCTTGAAGAAACCGAACTTGACCCGAGATATTTGCAATTGGAATTAACCGAAAGTACCCTCATGGACAATCCCAACCATGCGATCGCTACCTTAAAAGAGTTAAAGTCCTTTGGTATTCAGATCTCGATTGATGATTTTGGAACCGGTTACTGTTCTCTGAGCTATCTGAGACTATTTCCCTTTGATGTGTTAAAAATTGACCGTTCTTTCGTTTGCCAACTTACAGAGGATGTAAAAAACGAAGCCATTACGACTGCGATTTTGCAAATGGCTCACAGTCTCAACTTGAAGGTGGTAGCGGAAGGGGTGGAGACAGCTAGCCAACTGGCGTTCCTGTGTGGTCATAAGTGTGATGAAATTCAGGGTTATTGCTTCAGTCCTCCATTATCGGCTCCAACCTTCACAGAATGGCTTAGTACTGGTAAAAGGCTTTCACTCTCTTCTCTGGGATAATTTATTGGTTTATTAATTTAATTATTTAATTATTTTATTAGTTAGTCATTATTAAGACATCTGATCAGATTTGACAATTCATTGTAAAAAATAGTTACAGTTTTTTGAAATTACCCAAAATCCCTATATACTTTATTATATTTATTTGGCCTCTTGCCTTTTGCCTGGAAGCTTTTCCCTCAGGGATTATGTTAACAACTAAAATGTAAGTGCTATAGCCATTAGCAATGGTTTAGAAGACAGTTGTTTTGTAGGAACACGATCTGATCGTGCCCCTACTTTCTCCGATCCAAGATGAGAACAGCTATAATCGGCTGAACACTCAGCACTCCCCACTCATTAACTGAGTATTCAGCTTAGATTACTTGCTCCACTTCAAGGATTTCAGGGATAAATTCCTTTAAGCGGCGCTCAATCCCCATTCTCAGGGTCATGGTAGAGCTAGGGCAAGACCCGCAGGCTCCCTGAAGTCTTAATTTAACAGTCGGACCATCTAACTCAACTAGCTCCACATTCCCACCGTCAGCCATCAGGTAAGGACGCATCTCATCCAGGACTGTTTCAACATTTTCTGGAGTGAGTGCCATTGTTTCTGACATAATAAACCTCAGCTACATTGTAATTTCATGATAACTATGTTAATGGTAGCTTTCTGTGAGAAATGACTGATGAGTAAGGACTGATGACTGATGACCGATATCATGGTTAAGGTTTAGGATAGCGATCGCACCATGTCTGATCCTCTATAGCCAACCTTCCCGTAGGGTGACCAAAGGTCAATCGCTCTTTTCTACCAGTTGTCTCGGACCGTCCGCTCAAAACCTGCATCCCATCACCTAGGCATAATCAGGCTTTGAGGCACTTGTGTCCGGCAGTCAGCCTGTTCCCTATTCCCTATTCCCTATTCCCTAGGATTTATCGGATTATTCCCGACATCAAAAATAATTATAAATTCCGCATCAGGCATTAATCGTTTCAGGGCCCACAAATGTCCCTCGGCATCCGACCGATTGCGAAAGCGAGCAACAACAACTCGCTGCATTTGTGGTAGCAGCCTAATTACCACCCACGGGTGAAGCCGTTCAGAATAACTCATAATTAAACTATCTCCTTTGATAGGGGAGCCAGAGCTAGCCCGTTGATGTTCCAGTGTCCCCGGGCTAGCTCTTGACTCTGGGCGTCTCAGCGCCCACTCTTCTACTATAACACAAAAATATTTTATTATAACATATTTTGAAAAATTTTGTAACAAAG
>NZ_JAAHHE010000276.1:0-8351 GCF_010692525.1 Moorena sp. SIO3B2 | reverse complement strand
TTAGTAGCATATATTTTTAATATTGCCAGAATGACGATGAACCAACGGTTTCGAGCACCAAAACAGATAGTTAAAGCCTGCGTCAGCACAGCAGTTGTATTAATCGGTTTATGGGGAATGCCCACCTTGGCAGCTGATCCCTTTCGCGACAGTAATCCTCGGGACATTGATAACACTGTTCAAGATGCTTTTGACTTCTTCTTCAAGGAGGGAAACTATAAAGAGGCCGAAGCTTATCTAAAAAAATCGGAATCTAGGCAGTCTAAAGAACCCATGACCTATGCTATGCTATCATCTCTAGCTTACTTAGATCAAGATTGGGAAACCTTCAAGAGCTACGGAACTAAAACTCTTAATAAGGCTAAGGAAATGATTGCCTCTGATCCCTTGCGAGGTAATCTTTACACAGCAGTAGGTTATTTTTTGGAAGGGGCTTACGATTTTGAAAAAGAAGGTCCCATCAGCGCCTTGACTAAATTGCAGAAAGTTTTTGAATATCTGGATGAAGCCAAAGAAATTGATCCTAATGATCCAGAGCTAAACTTGATTACAGGCTATATGGATTTAATGTTAGCAGTTAATTTACCATTTTCTGACCCATCTCAAGCCATTGACAAGTTAGAAACCTATGCTTTTCCTTCTTATTTAGCCTATCGAGGCATTGCTGTAGGATATCGAGATTTAAAGCAATATTCTAAGGCAATAGACTATGTAGACCGGTCAATGGAAACAACACCAAGCAACCCAGATGTACTTTACCTTAAAGCACAAATTTTGCGAAAACTGGGGCAGGAAGAAAAAAGTTTAGATTTTTTTAACAAAGCTTTAGAAAAACAGAATCAACTCCCAAAACGTCACGCTGCCCAAATTACTTACGAGCAGTGCAAACTTGAAAATAAACTCACAGATGGGAATAGGAATTGCTCGAAGGAACGGAATCGGATCCGGAAGCGGGGAACAGACGTGGCTCACAAGGATGACTAAGTTTACTGTTGAAGGTTTAAGGTTTAGAGGTTGAAGGTTGAAGGTTGAAGGTTGAAGGTTGACTAAGTTGAAGGTTGAAGGTTGAAGGTTGAAGGTTGAAGGTTGAACGCGATGGACGAAGTCCCGCTTTCAGCGAACCCGTGGCCTATTGGCCAAGGTTGTTCGCCTTTAGGGTTCGGTATAGGGTAGGTTGAAGGTTAACTAAGTTGAAGGTTGAACGCGATGGACGAAGTCCCGCTTTCAGCGAACCCGTGGCCTATTGGCCAAGGTTAAAAGTAAACTGTAAATAGTTAACTGCATTTTTTTCAAAAAAACAGTAGGGGCATTCGTTGTGGGTGCTCCTATGGCAATCCTATAGGATTAGTGAACAGTGACAGGTCTTACTCAGAACTCAGCAGTATATTTAAGGGAAGTCTTGTTCACGAGTGAATCTTGATCAGGTATAATCCCTGTGTTAAAGAATTCGGGATTGTCCTTGACTTATGGTTCGCCTCAAGATAATTAACAAGTTCGATAGCAGTTTTGTCCTAGCTCCAGAAGCCCGAGACCAGTTATTTGCTTTACTAACCGGGGAAAACTTCTTGGCTCAAGTAGCTGAAGCGGCTCAAGCTGAAAGGGTTGAGTTTACTGAATTACTGTTTAAACCAGTTCCCTACACCACTTCAACCCCTAAGGGAATGCCAGCGGAATATGAGCAGTATCAAGAATCTGATGATTATATCATCATTAATGTACCTCCTAACTTCATGTTCAAAGCCAAAATCTTTAATCCCAGTCGCCTGTGTGGGATTTATCGCAAATTTCAATAAAATTTAGTTTTTAATCTTATTTTTTAATCCCATCCCATGCTCACCTCTGATAATCAAATTCCATCTCTGAAGGATTTAGAATTTATTCCCTATCTGGATGAAACGGGAAATATACCAGAATTTTTACAAAAAAAGATTGGTGTATACGCAATTTTTGACCAAGATAAAACGCTGAAATTTGTGAATTATTCCCGAGATGTATATATCAGCATCAAACAACATTTAGTTCGTCAGCATCACTCCTGCTATTGGCTAAAAGTAGAAACGATTGAAAAACCTGACCGGAGTCGATTAGAAACGATTCGTAAGGCATGGATTGAAGATAATGGTGTGATCCCGGTGGGAAATGGAGAGCAGGAAAATCTGTGGATCCAGCCCATTGATGCTAAAGTGACAATGACTGAAGCAGAGCAATTAGACTATGAGCAAAGTGAGGAATTAGCAAAAATTAAGATTCTCAAGAAAATTGCTCGGAGAGTTGAAGCTAAAATTAAAGATGAGCTAGAATCCCGAGGGGTAAAGACTGAAATTCGCTTCAATCCTAAGCTTAAAGAAAAGGGTTTACTTGACATAAAATGACTATCTCAACGGCTCATCCAGCTCTGCTAGTTCTCGCTGATGGCACAACTTACCAAGGCTGGTCTTTCGGAGCGACTGGTACAACCATTGGTGAAGTAGTGTTTAACACTGCCATGACGGGTTATCAAGAGGTGGTGACAGACCCCAGCTACTGCGGTCAAATTGTGACCTTCACCTATCCAGAATTAGGCAATACTGGTGTTAACCCCTCCGATCAAGAATCTGCTCATCCTCAAATCCGAGGGGCAATTGCCCGTAACATCTGCTACCGGCCCAGTAACTGGCGCTCTACCCAGTCCTTGCCCGATTATCTTGCGGAACACAACATCCCAGGAATTTACGGCATAGATACAAGGGCATTAACCCGCAAAATACGCTCCATTGGTGCGATAAACGGTGCCATTTCCACAGAAATCCTTGACTCCGCTGAATTATTGTCCGAAGTGCAAGGGGCTCCGAGTATGGCAGGATTAAATCTAGTTAAAGAAGTGAGCACTCACAAGGTTTACCAATGGTCTGATCCTACGGAAGCCAATTGGGAGTTCGGTCCTGGGGTTGATGGAGTGGAAAAGGACAAGCCTTTGACAGTTGTTGCGATCGATTTTGGGATTAAACGTAATATTCTCAAGCGTCTAGCGAGCTACAATTGTCGGGTAATTGTCGTCCCTGCTAATACACCGCCAGAAGAAATTGCTAAGTATAATCCCGATGGGATATTTCTGTCCAATGGACCAGGGGATCCGGCGGTAGTACTCGAAGGCATCTCAACCACCAAAGCCTTATTGGAGCGTCAGCAACCTATTTTTGGCATCTGCATGGGACATCAGATTCTTGGTCTTGCCCTAGGAGCCCAGACCTTTAAACTTAAATTTGGTCACCGAGGTTTGAATCACCCAGCCGGTTTGCAGCAAATGGTGGAAATTACTAGCCAAAACCATGGTTTTGCTATTGATCCCGATACCTTAGGCACGGAGGTGGAAGTTACTCACCTAAATCTCAATGACCGCACTGTGGCAGGGTTGCGTCACAAATCCTTACCGTTCTTCTCAGTACAGTATCACCCAGAGGCTAGTCCTGGTCCTCACGATGCTGACTATTTATTTCAGCAGTTTGTCGAGCTGATGCGTTCGCGTAGCGGCGACCCAGGAGCATAGCGCCCAATAGTCAATGCCAAACCCCAACTGTAGGGTGAGCGGGTGTGGGGCTATAGAATAACCCCTGCATTGCCAGCAAACCAAGAAATCTGCTTCAGTTATAATTAATCGGTTACAATTGCGGCTGGCTTAATTTTACCCTACCGCTACACCCGGTTACCCTACCCCCATTACTCTGATACTGTTGTATAATCTAATATTGACGTTGTTTTAGCCCCTTGAGGTGCTAACCAACAAAAAAAGGTATGGTGATAGGGCGCGTGTATCAACGGTAGCCAAGTCATCAATCTACTGTCACAGTAGTCAACTTGACAGTAGAAGTATTAAATTATTGATATTTATAAGCTATATCTAGGAGGGTGTTATTCCTGAACAACTAACCCTTACAGTCAGTTTAAGGGGCACTCGCCAAGTCGAGTCAAATTATCAAATTTTCCGCCTTACTGGATTGCTAGATGCCTTTTCGGAATCTACTCTCCGTAACGTTATTGGCAAATGTATTGATGAAGGTCCAGCGCATATTATTCTGGACTTATCTAAAATTGATTTTGTCGATAGCTCTGGTTTGGGTGCTTTGGTGCAGCTAGTAAAGAAAGCTCAAACTGCTAAAGGAAGTCTACAAGTCGTGACCAATCCCCGGGTGACTCAAACTGTGAAACTAGTGCGCCTAGAAAAATTTCTCTCCCTGCAAGATTCTCTGGCGGTAGCTGAGGAGAACGTCAAGGGTAAATGACAAAATCGTTGGTGATGGCGGGGACAAAACCCGCCATCACTTTCTCAGCAGTGGGGAATCGGTGAGAGTTGAGTGTGATTAACTTGCCTTTTAGTCAATGTATTGAATACTCGAAGCAGAAATTGTGGAAGGATGTCAAATTTGCTCTAATAAACAAAAGACCGTGATACCCCAAAGATGGCTCAAACAGATGCACAATTAGACCCCTTGGAAGAGGATAGCCATGGCGGTGGAACTGACTCTATAGTATTGTGGACAGAGTTTCGATTTAGGCAATTCATGGCGAAAGTTGATCAAATTGCCAAAATTCAACAGATTTCCCCAGCATCCTTGGCATATATAGGAGATGCTGTTTATGAACTTTACATCCGAACCCACTATCTGCTACCACCGAGGCGAATCTGTGACTATCATAACCAGGTAGTGGCTCATGTGAGAGCAGAAAGCCAAGCTAAGATTTTGCGATCGCTTGAACCTTACCTAACTGCTTCTGAAAAAGACGTTTTACGGCGCGGACGGAATGCTGCGACAAAGACCCCCCGGCGTCTCAATCGAGAAATCTATCAACAAGCTAGTAGCTTAGAAACCTTACTGGGATACCTCTACCTTACTGATACTCAACGCTTGACCCAGTTATTGGCTCATCTACAACTCGACACCCCATAAATCCTAATTCTATTATGGCTAATCAAAACCCCTCCTCTGATGCCTCCTCCGATGCTTCTGGCCAGATCAAGGCAGGGAAGTCCTCTGATCGGCAAGGTGAGAATAAAAAATTATCTCCTTCGACCCCAGGCAATTCTCACAAGAACGGGAAACCCCCTCGAAAGAACTACCACTCTCGAAAACCACGGCCAAAACATTCCCATCACTCTGAGGAAACTCAGCGGAAGGAGCATGGGTACCCTAAATCAAAACTTGTAAGTAGCACAGAAGAAGAGAGTGACTTAATCTACGGGCGTCATTCAGTTATAGCAGCTCTCCAAAACCAGCACCAGCTAAACCGAGTTTGGATTATTTCCCAGCTGCGTTACGATCCTCGCTTTCACTCCTTACTGGTTCAAGCCAAGGCCAACGGTACAGTAATTGATGAAGTAGCACCAAAACGCCTGAGCCAAATTACTAAAGGTGGTAACCATCAGGGTGTGGCAGCTCAAATAGCATCTTACAACTACATAGATTTAAATGACTTAATTGACAAAGCAAAATGGGCAACTGAGCAGCCAGTTTTATTGGCTTGTGATGGCATTAATGATCCTCAAAATTTAGGGGCGATTATTCGTACGGCAGAAGCTCTAGGAGCTCAAGGCTTAGTAATACCCCAACGTCGAGCTGTTGGTGTCACCTCAACTGTGAGGAAAGTGGCAGCAGGAGCTCTAGAAACCTTTCCTATTGCCAGAGTTGTCAATCTCAGTAATGCCCTAGAGCAGTTGAAAACTGCGGGCTTTTGGATTTACGGAACTGCTGCTGGCACTGGTAAACTTTTACACAAAGTTGATTTGACTGGTTCAGTAGTATTAGTAATAGGTTCAGAGGGGAATGGTTTAAGCCTAAGGTCACAAAGCTGCTGTGACATGTTAATTTCAATTCCATTACAGGGTAAGACCCCTAGCCTCAATGCCTCAGCAGCAACTGCTATGGTGTTATATGAAACCTATCGGCAGCGTTGGTCAGATTTACTGTATATCGATAGTACTTCCAATGAACAGATTGTGATACAAGAAAAGTAAATGGAGGATAAAAACGTTTAAAAGGCTATTAAATTAACAGAGATTATCCTTGAAACTAGGTAGATTTCATGAAAGAAGCCTTAATCAAAATCTTCGACGTCTTAGGGTTAGCGTTTTGGGTGGAAATCATCACCGAAACCCCCAAGTGTACCTACTACTTTGGACCCTTTGTTAACCAGCAGGAGGCTCAGGCTGCCAAATATGGATACATTGAAGACTTAGAAGATGAAGGAGCTCAAGGCATTATAGTAACTCTCAAACGCTGCAAACCCACTAGACTAACAATTTTTGATGAGTTGCCAGAACAAACTGAATTAGATAAATCCTCTAGCTTGAGTAAGCCGATTTTTTGAGAAAGGATGATTCCGCAGTTACTAACCTACTGAGGTCATTTAAAGCGGCAAAGCTAACTCAAAGTTAGGCAGAATAGTTTCCCCTGACAAAGTAACAGGAAATTTAGCAGTTTCAACAGCTTGATTGGGACGATATATTTCAACCTCTTTGCTTTGGGGGTTAATTAACCAGCCTAAACATAAACCACTGTTCAAATATTCTTGCATCTTTTCCTGTAGAGGCTTGAGGGAATCAGTGCGAGACCGTAGTTCAATCACAAAGTCCGGACAAATGGGGGGAAATCCCTCCTGTTGTTCAGGGGTTAAAATTTCCCAACGGTCTAGCCTGATCCAAGCAGCATCAGGGGATCGATCTCCTCCATTAGGTAAGGGAAAAATAGTTGAGGAGCTAAACACTTGACCTAGTTTGGTTTGATTATTCCATAACCACAACAGACTGATTAGACTTGCTTCTCGATTTCCGCTACATCCGCCTACAGGTGGCATGATGATTAGCTCTCCTTTGGCATTACGCTCAAGTTGTAGATTTTGATTGGCCTGACATAGATTGTGGAATTGTTGATCGCTTAGGTTGACTCTCTCTAGGTTAAGAACAACAGGCTGCATCATGACTGTCTCCTTAGTGGAATGATTAATATCAAGTCAGGTTGAATACCCATAATTACAGGGAGGGTGGGAAGTGTGGGGAGATGGGGAGATCTCATAAGGGTAGGTTTTTTACAAAGACCTCAGGTGTGGGGCGTGGGGTGTAGGGTTTGGGGTGTGGGGGTTCCAAGTATAGTTAGCATGTGATGGAAATTTGGTATACAATTACGTGGAGTTTTTAGCAAGCAAAAATACTTAGTATAAAGATGTTAACTTCTTCCGATCATATGACAGATTTATCCAATGCCCACTGGCAGAGCAATTCCCGTTCTGTTGTCACTGCTGACCCCCAGGTGAAGAAATTGATGACATCAGTTTATGGGGTTGACCACCAAGTAAAGTACCTTCACTTACAGGCAGAAGTTGAATCCCTCTGGCAGCAGCAGCAATTACTCAAGCAACAACGGTTGGTTTTGAGTTGAACAAACTTCGCGGCATTTGCCCACCAGATCTAAAAGTAGGGTGGGCAAAGTTAATGGCTCTAGAATTCTCACAATAACCAAAGGGCATTTGCCCACCAGATCTAAAAGTAGGGTGGGCAAAGTTAATGGCTCTAGAATTCTCACAAGAACTAAAGGGCATTTGCCCACCCTACAAGCTAAAAACTTTCTGTTTATTGAGCAAGAAAAACTCCCTATTCCCTATTCCCTGCTCCCTGCTCCCTGCTCCCTGCTCCCTGCTCCCTATTCCCTGCTCCCTGCTCCCTATTCCCTGTTCCCTCCTCCCCGATGCATAATTCGACCCAAAATTAAAGCAGTGACCGCACCAAATCCAACACCAACCAAAACATGAAATAGCACAAACCAGAAAGTGTAAGTCAAGCAAGGCTGGAGTTCAGCTCTAGGACATTTTTCTATCAATACATTCGGGTTGAGTTTGATCAAGATCGCTTCTAGAGGTTTAGCATCGGTTTGGGAAGAAATACCACTGACCCCTAAACCAATACCCACCGAAGCAATCCAAAGTTCTAAACTTTTTTCTCGGGCTTGATCAGCCTTCTCCTTATCTCTGAAGGCTTTTTCCAAAGCGCGATCGCGTTCTGCCTGGTCAATTTCTACAATGCCTCGGATACTACCAAGCATCTGGTCAAATAGTTGCTGACCGGGTTTGAGATAATTCAGGTTGGTTTGAATCTGTTTTTGAAACTGCTTGGTTCTTTGATGGAGGAAGTCTTCTAAAAACTCGATATTATCGTATTTGAGACTATATTCACTGATTTTTTTGAGCCATGTGTCATAGTTGCTGGCATTGGTAGCGATCGCAGTTTTGTGATCCTCCATGTCTCGCAGATAACCAGCATAGTCAAAGGTCTTTAGTGGCATCTCAGTCAGTTTCTGCTTCAGTTGCTCTAGCCTTGTTTCTGG
>NZ_JAAHHE010000275.1:0-8352 GCF_010692525.1 Moorena sp. SIO3B2 | reverse complement strand
GATGGAGAGAACCTCCTTCACCCACTCAATCATAATTATGATCAAATAAACAACTCTATTTTCCTAGAATTCAAGGGCGATCTCATTGGCCAGCATGGGTGAACTTACCCATATAACTCGTGGTCTAACGTTCAAACCCCTTAAACCCGGGACAAAACCGGATTTAGTGTTACAAATCAGACATTGACGTTTGGCTAGCGCTAGAGTATAACTAAAATATTAGGACTTAACCATTGACGATGCCCAAAGAAATAGGAGCAACCAAGAAAATATCGACTCAGATTGTCCCCGTAGTGGGGATGACTAAGTCAATTGAACTTGAGTTGTTCTCTATTATGAAAAAGCTAAAAGTCGTCAGGGCAGAGTCTTACAATAAGCTAGGCAGCATAAATCACTGGGGGATGGACTGGAAGAAGGCTATCCCTGAAATTAAGAGTTTTAGAACTCCCGATACCTTAGGGTTGCCTGCCAAGCTAATGGATTGGACAATCAACGACTGTGCAAAAGCCATAACAGCCCAACAGGCAGCTTGTTCTGCTGCTGTAATAAAAAAGATATACAACAGATTCTCAGGAAAAGAGAATCAAAAGACTAGGAAAGAGCTTTGTAAGAAGCTTAAGACTTTAGAGTTTCTGAATGTTCCACTTTTACACAGGCTGGTTAGAAAGGAATTTCAAAGAGGTCATTCTTGGGTTGATCACCAAATTGTTTATCAGCAGGCAGGGTACAAATGCCAAAGACTCTCTCGTAACACCTATCAACTAGAACTAGCCGGGTTAACAAAGGGTAAAAGGAACAAGGTAATTGTTAGAAGCAATCGAAAAATAAAAGGCCAGATTAGACTGGTATACAACCGGTTGTTGCCAAGGTTTGAGGTTCATTTTTTAGTTAATCATGGAAAGGTAAAAGCCATTGTTGAACGCCGCCATGTAGGGGTAGACAAGGGCTACACGGAAGCTTTCTATGATTCAGATGGCCAAGTTCACGGAAAGGGATTAGGAAAGGCCATCACCAAAAAATCTGACCGTATCTGTGCTAAAAGTCGAAACAGAGGGAAGCTTTGGGCTCTTCATAGAAAGCTTGAGAAAATTGACCCAGCTAAGTCGGCTCGAATATTAGAGAACAACCTAAGCCGAAAAACTGAGAATCGACGATACAGGAAAAATCAATCAGAACTCACAGCTAGAGTAGGAGCCGCCTCTAAATCTCTTTTTGATGGGAAACCATTGAAAGTATTTGCTGTTCGCGAAGCGTGGCCAACGGCCTTAGATTTGACACAACCGTTTAAAAATAAACGCCAGTCCAAAGCCATGTCCCGCCAACTTAATAGTTGGATCAAAGGAGTAATCAGGGACTCTTTGCAAAAATGGGCTAATTGGACTGGGTCGGTTGTTATAGAAGTCCAGCCTAGTTACACGTCGCAACTTGACTCCGTGACTGGAACCCTGCTAGGGAAAAGAAACGGGGACATTTTTACCAGATTTGATGGGGTCGTGTTACAGGCTGACCACAATGCTGCTAAAAACATCCTTGATCGAGGTACAGACAAGGAGATTTCTCGGTACTCTTCTAGAGCTGAGGTTCAATCAGTGTTGTTGCGTCGTACCGCGCGTTTCTTGGGAGGTATGGGACTGAGTTTAGCTGACGCAGTCGAGCTGGGATGGCTTGATTCTAAGCATACTACAACTCAGGCTTTTAAGAAACTCCTGGTCGAGATGCCAGGAACGTCCAGAAAGACAGGTGGCAGGCTCAACTCCAATTGCCGCACTTACCACCTCTCACTCGGACAACAATAGATTGCACCTTGACCGGCTTATTCGGGTTTGTCCCAACTAATCCCGGTTTAAGAGTATCTCTAGACAAGGTAAGGGACATGCAGGGTGTTTACAAATTATTTTCCCTTACCCAAAAACCTTTGAGATGGACGTCATTAGCTAGAGCCATTGACTAGCAGAAGGTAAGGGAGATGCAGGGTGTTTATAAAATTATTTTCCCTTATCCAAAAATTTTTTGAGTGTTGACCGTTGACTATTTAGTGTTGACTGTTGACTGTTTTTGTTTGACTATTTAGTGTTAACTATTTATTATATAATATTGATTATTGACTGTTAATAAACAGCAATATTGCTAGCATTTCCTACTTACCAAGAGTCATCTACCGTGTTATTCAACTCATACGCTTTCATCTTCGGCTTTCTTCCCATTACCCTGGTGGTTTTTTTTGGCTTAAGTCGCTTCCGTTTGGTTAAAGCTACCTGGGTATGGATGACGTTAGCATCCCTATTTTTTTATGGTTATTGGAAAATTGCTTATCTGCCTCTGCTCCTAATTTCAATTAGTGGTAACTATGTCATTGGCAAACAGATAGAGAAGCTAGTAATTTTGTTAGAAGAAGGAAGTGGAGAGGATAGTCCGGCTCCCACGACCGTGAATAACATGTCGATCAGCTTCAGAGGAAGAGGGGAAGGAGAGGAAGGAAATTTAGCTGTAATTTCTCCCAATAAAAACAATAACATCTCAAACCTAGTTTCCAAAGTAGTTAGTTATAAACAGCAAACTAAACTCCTGCTTTGGATAGGAATTTGCTTTAACCTAGCGATTTTGGGCTATTTCAAATATGCTAACTTTTTCGTAGATTCATTAAACCATATTTTTGGGACAAATATCACTATTCCTACCATCTTACTTCCCTTAGCGATTTCTTTTTATAGCTTTACCCAAATTGCCTATATTGTTGATGCTTATCGTGGGGAAACGAAAAAGTGTAGGTATAATTTTATGACCTATAGCCTGTTTGTGTCTTTCTTTCCCCAACTCATAGCCGGTCCAATTCTCCGTTACGATGAACTATTGCCCCAGTTTGAGAAGTTACGCAATAGCCTGTTTTCCTGGAAAAACATGGGAATGGGGCTAAGCCTATTTATCCTAGGCTTAGGTAAAAAAGTTGCGATCGCAGATAATCTATCCCCCTGGGTAGCCACTATTTTTAACAATAGTGACCAACTCAGCTTTGTAGAAGCCTGGGTGGGAGCATTGAGTTATACCTTTCAACTGTATTTCGATTTTTCCGGCTACTCTGACATGGCAATTGGCTTAGGGTTAATCACAAATATCCGCCTACCGATTAACTTTAATTCCCCCTACAAAGCGAGATCTATCAGTGACTTCTGGCGACGTTGGCACATCACTTTATCCAATTTTCTCCGGGATTACCTCTATATTCCTCTTGGTGGTAATCGTCGCGGTCGTCTACGTCAATATGGTAACTTATTAGCTACAATGCTTCTCGGAGGATTGTGGCATGGTGCTGGCTGGACATTTGTGATTTGGGGGGGACTCCATGGCTTATTTCTGGTGATTAATCACAGGTGGCGGCAAATGAAGCTATCGATGCCAAAAATTCTAGCCTGGATGCTGACATTTTTAGCAGTGGTGAGTACGTGGGTATTGTTTCGGGCAACGAGTATTAGTGAAGGTCTAGGAATATTACAGGCAATGGTAGGACTCAAGGGGGTTATCTTGCCTACTACTTATCAAAATACCTTGGGTTGGTTAACCCCCTTAGGCATCCAATTTCAGGAGTGGCAAGATATGAAACGTCTTCTGCCACCTATAGGGTTAGAAAAGACCTTCATGGTACTCTTCGGACTAATCCTAGGGGTTACCTTTTTGCCTAATACCCAGCAAATCATGAAACACTTCAAGCCTAGCTGGTACTGGGCCACAGCTATTGGCTTAATCGCTACATTTTGCCTACTATCTCTTAACCGAGTTTCCGAATTTCTTTACTTCCAGTTTTAAGGTGAGCTATCAGCTTAAGCGCTACGCGCACGCTACGCGAACAGCTATCAGCCATTCCCGTAGCGTGGCCAAGGCTGACGGCTGACCGCTGACCGCTGAATGCTTACGTTTTACTGAGATCTTGCACCATTGTCATTAATCTTCGGGTGGGCAGTGCCTACCAACGTGGTTTGCAAGCTTCATTATCTGTCTGGTGCACTGCCCACCTACATGAACTCCTCCCTCTTCCCAAAGGGATGCCTAATCTTAAGTAACAGTGGGCAGTGCCTACCAACGTGGTTTGCAAGCTTCATTATCTGTCTGGTGCACTGCCCACCCTACATGAACTCCTCCCTCTTCCCAAAGGGATGCCTAATCTTAAGTAACAGCTGGAACAACTGATTCAGTAGCTGTTACTGGTTTACTGGGTGCTTTATTACTAAATGTCAGCCCTTGATCTCCACAATCAATGAAAATGGTATCCCCTTCGATAAACATATTTTCTAAAATCTTAGTAGCAATGGGATTTTCTAACTCCCGCTGAATTGCCCGCTTTAAGGGACGAGCACCATAGACGGGGTCATATCCAGCGTCGGTGAGATAATCCTGAGCTTGCTCGGACATTTCCAGGGTAATCTTTTGCTCTGCCAACAGCCGCTCAATCCGTTTGAGTTGAATCCCGACAATTTTCCGCAATTCATCCCGGGTTAGGGTATGGAATATGATCACATCATCGACCCGGTTCACAAATTCTGGGCGAAAATGCGATCGCAAAGACTCCGTCACTCGTTTGCGCATTTCCTCATACTGGGAATCATCCCCAGCTACTCCCAAAATATGCTCACTGCCAATATTGCTGGTCATGACAATAATGGTATTCCGGAAATCGACGGTTCTGCCTTGGGAGTCGGTAATTCGTCCGTCGTCAAGTACCTGTAACAAAATGTTAAATACATCCCGGTGTGCCTTTTCCACCTCATCGAGCAATACTACTGAGTAAGGACGCCTACGCACGGACTCTGACAGTTGTCCTCCTTCTTCATACCCTACATATCCTGGTGGGGCACCTACTAACCGAGAAACTGCGTGTTTCTCCATATACTCGGACATATCAATCCGCACCAGAGCTTCTTCACTGTCAAACAGAAACTGTGCCAACGCTCTAGCTAATTCGGTTTTACCGACCCCAGTTGGTCCCATAAACAAGAAGGAACCAATGGGACGCCCGGGATCTTTCATCCCTGCTCTAGCACGACGAATGGCAGCAGCTACAGCAGAAACGGCTTCTGTTTGCCCAATCACCCGTTTATGTAAATGTCCTTCGAGCTGTAATAACTTCTGGCGCTCTGATTCCAGCAATCGCTTCAGGGGAATACCGGTCCATTTAGCCACAATTTCAGCAATATCGGATTCACTGACTTGTTCTCGCAACAGAGCACTACCCCCGGATTGGAGTTCCAACATCATACTCTCTTTAGCTTCCCGGTCCCGCTGTAAAGCTTCTAATTTGCCATATTTTAGCTGGGCTGCCTTATTGAGGTCATAATTGCGTTCCGCTTGTTCCACTTGTACCCTTAACTGTTCTTCCTCCTCTTTTAAGGCACTGATGTCTTGTAACAGTTGCTTTTCCGATTGCCATTGTTTATTGAGTTGTTCCTGTTTTCCCCGTAAAACCACAATTTCCTTTTCAATGCGCTCTAACCGTTCCTGGGCAGAACTATAGGTGGCGGAGGTGGTACTGGTTCGCTTATCTTCCCCTTCTAGAGATAACTTTTCCATTTCCAGCTGCATCAGCCTGCGGTCAGTAGCTTCCAATTCCACTGGCTTGGAGGTAATTTCCATTTTGATTTTGGCTGCGGCCTCATCCACCAAATCAATAGCTTTATCGGGTAAAAATCGGTCAGTAATGTAGCGCTGGGATAAGGTAGCTGCTGCTACCAAGGCTGAGTCGGTTATATTAACCCCATGATGGACTTCATAGCGTTCTTTGAGTCCCCGCAAAATAGAAATGGTGTCTTCTACAGTTGGTTGCTTAACATAGACTTGCTGAAACCTACGTTCTAGAGCAGCATCCTTTTCAATATGCTTGCGGTATTCATCAAGGGTAGTTGCTCCAATACAACGCAATTCTCCCCGAGCTAGCATTGGTTTGAGTAAATTCCCTGCATCCATAGTGCCACCGCTAGCACCAGCTCCGACTACGGTGTGCAATTCATCGATAAACAGGACAATTTGACCATCTGAGTGGGTCACTTCCCTAAGCACAGCTCTAAGTCGGTCTTCAAATTCTCCCCGATATTTAGCACCTGCAATCAAGCTGCCCATATCTAAGGAAATCAGCTGGCGGTTTTTGAGGGATTCTGGGACATCCCCATTCACAATTCGTTGGGCTAGTCCTTCTGCGATCGCAGTTTTTCCTACCCCTGGCTCTCCAATCAACACGGGGTTATTTTTCGACCGACGAGATAGCACCTGAACCACCCGACGAATTTCCTCATCCCGACCAATCACTGGGTCAAGTTTTCCGGCTTGAGCGGCTTCGGTCAAATCCCGTCCGTACTTTTCCAATGCTTCGTAACGGGATTCGGGATTTTGGTCTGTGACCTTTTGAGAGCCTCGGATGGCTTTAATGGCCTCTTCGAGCTTGGCGGCATCCTGGTTATGGGTTTTGAGCAAGCGGCGTCCTACCCGTTCATCCACCGCTAAACCCAGTAACAGATGTTCTACTGCAATATACTCATCCTCCAAAGTCTTGCGATAGGCTTCCGCATTATCGAGCATCACATCCAAACCACGACCCAGGTACAATTGGTCTAGGTTAGCGACCTTAGGTTGGCGCGTCGCAAAATTTTCCAGTTGTTGCTGAAACCGGTTAACATCAACAGTGACACGGGATAGAATCCGATTGGGTAGCCCATCTTGTTCCAACAATGCGATCGCAACGTGTTCGACTTCCAGCTGTTGATTTTTGCAGCGACGGGCGACATCTTGAGATTTAACAATCGCTTCCCAGGCTTTATCTGTAAACTTGTTGGCGTCAGTGGGCTGCATATCCTACAACAAATCTCGCTTTTTTACCATCTATGCTGTGGTTAGTATAGCAATCCCTTTCACCCTCTATCCGGAAAGTCTGGCTTGAAATTCATCAATGGTAGATTTTGATTGGTAAGCATATGCGCTACGCGCAGGCTACGCCAACAGCTATCAGCCCTTAGCCGTCAGCTAATCAACGGTCGGTAGTAAACAAGCTGGGGGGTACTGCTACGGCTGGTTAAAAATCCCTGCTGGTTTTACTCATCCTTAAAGCACCTGATAGCACCTCAAGTAGCGCATTAGCTTATAACTGACGGCTGAACGCACACGCGTGCGCGTAGCGCATATGCTTACTAATGTGCTCTGTATGCTTTCGGTGTCATGCCGGTAAATTCTCGAAACTTTTTGCTTAAGTGGCTGTGGCTGTTGAAGCCACACTCTAAGGCAATGTCTACAATTAATCGGTCTTTTTGTTTCAACAACTGCTTCGCCCGTTCTACCCGTTGCTGTATCAAGTATTGGTAGGGAGAGATGCCAATTGACTGCTTAAATAGACGGCTGAAATGGAATTGGCTCATGTCTAGCAATCGAGCTAATTCTGCCAGTTTAATATCTCGCTCTAAATATGTATCAATGTAATCTATAATTTGCTGCAGTTGACGCAGGGGTAAGCCACCCTCGTAAATT
The DNA here is from genome assembly GCF_010692525.1 of Moorena sp. SIO3B2. Classification (NCBI taxonomy): domain Bacteria; kingdom Bacillati; phylum Cyanobacteriota; class Cyanophyceae; order Coleofasciculales; family Coleofasciculaceae; genus Moorena; species Moorena sp. SIO3B2. The sequence goes on along the minus strand of NZ_JAAHHE010000275.1, from coordinate 852 downwards.
GGCAACTGAGGTTTGGTAGCTGCGTGTTGCCTCAGTAAATTGACTGCCAAGACGTTAGCCAGAGAATCAATGTAAAGTGTGCTGCCTGAAGATTCCTGTTGAAGTTCAGTAAGTAGCATGATTGCGGACGCTTCAATCTGTGGATTGCGAATCCGAAATTCTGGCAGTAATTCTAGCCGATCGGGATTCTGTTCAAGGCTTTCTCTAGCAACACTTTGAATAAACTGAGATTTCAGCCGAATCTGCAAGTAATTATCATCACTGTCCCACCGAGCAAAAAACGGTGTCTTGGCAGGGGTAATGGACATGTCTCCTTTTTTATACAGCCCTGTGTAGCTCTTGCCTGCCTGAATTTGTAGCAAGCGAACGGGACGAGGAGCAAGGGAGATAGAAAGGGTATGCTCATCATTGTAATGACAATTTCCCTCTCCAGCAGGATGTTGGAAGTGTTGGACTCGAATATTTTCCCAGCTTTGAGTTTGGCGAGACTTCTGGGATAAGCCATTGGTTTCAGCCTGTTGGATAGCAGGATTTTTCATCATCCAAGTCCAGTGCGTCTAGTTCTGATTATATTCAGGTTGCGGCGGTTTCCAGCAAAAACGTGAAAAGCGATAGCAAGATTGTGATAGTACCACAAGAATTAGATAGCTGAGCATCAATTGCCTTTCTAAGCTGTAAGGGTGATTGTTCAGGAGCAAGTCTAAATAAGATGAATATACTTATTTGTGACTACTCCCACATCAAATCAAAGATTATGATGTGGGCTTCTCAAATTCACAAATGAGACTTGCTGTTCCTCAATATCCTGTATTGATTTACCGCAGCCATTGAGCGGCAGTCCAACCGCCAATA
>NZ_JAAHHE010000274.1:0-8360 GCF_010692525.1 Moorena sp. SIO3B2 | reverse complement strand
CGGTCAACTCCAGCGCTAGCCAGCAGCTGACCATCCGGACTAAATTCCACCTGGTCAACCCAACCCTGATGCCCTTTCAATTCCTGGATTTGCCTAGTTTTGACGTCCCACAATCTCACGATTCCGTTAACTCCAGCACTAGCTAGCAGCTGACTATCCCAGCTAAATTCCACCTGGTAAACTCTACCCTGATGCCCCTTCAATTCCTGGACTTGCCTAGTTTTGATATTCCAAACCCTCATGATTCCGTCAAGTCCAGCGCTAGCCAGCAGCTGACCATCCCAGCTCAATGCCATCTGCCAAACCCAACCCGGATGCCCCTTCAATTCTTGTTGGACTTGCCCAGTGTTGAGGTCCCACAACCTCACGATTCCGTCAAGTCCAACGCTAGCCAGCAGCTGACCATCCCGGCTGAATTGCAACTGCCAAACCCAACCCCGAGGCTCCTTCAACAATTTTTGGACTTGCCCAGTGTTGAGATCCCACAATCTGACGATTCCGTTACCTCCAGCAATAGCCAGATGCTGACCATTCCGGCTGAATGCCATCGGCCAAACCCAACCCCAATGCCCCTTAAATTCTTGTTGGACTTGCCCAGTGTTGAGATCCCACAATCTGACGATTCCGTCACCTCCAGCGCTAGCCAGATGCTGACCATCCCGCCTAAATGCCACCTGCTTAACCCTACCCTGATGCTTCACAAGTCTAGGCTCCTGAATCTGGTCAAGAATCCGTTGTAAAGCAAGTATTGGACTAGCAGCGGGATAGTCTTTCAACGGAGTATTTTTCGTGACCATTGCTTTCAAGGCTTTCCCGGTCTCCATAGCTGCTACTAAGGCATCAAACAGGCTAGTTTTATTAAACGGCCTATACAATTCAATAAGATGTGTAAGTCCTGCTCGTTCTAGTTTGGCTCCTTCTTGCTTCCTTTGCTCCAAAATTCGCTTTTCTTCCTCAAAATTTGCCAATTTTTTTTCTATTTCACTCTCATATATATGACGAATTGGAGATACTAAATAATCATGAACCAACTGATATAAGTCTTCTGTTCCTAGTGGAATCTGAAACACTAAACCTGAGCCCACTAAAATCTCCAAAATCAGGCTGATATGCTCTGGGGGGAAATTTAATACACTAGCTAATTCAGTTTCAGTTCTTATGGGTCGAAGCTGCTTGTCATCGGTCAAGAGAAACAACAATTTCCAGGTAATTTCTCGGTACTGTGGTCCACAATCGGTAACCACAGCGTCCAGATAACGCTCTACTAGTTTTTCCTTATCGCCTCCTTGCTGATACTTCTCCAAGGTGACAATTCCTTCGGTTTCTAATTGCGCTCCCACCACCTGCAATTCAATCGGACGAACTTCTCCTGTTTCTGCTGCTAAATCTTTGACCAATTTCTCAATCAACTCTGGTTCTAAGGAAAACTTAGCTTGCTCCGTTAACCGTTCAATCACCGCTTTGGCATGAGATTGAGTAAAATTACCTAAGTAATAGAGGACATCTTTGCTGAGAATATCATTATTGACGACATCTAAACTAATCAGGCGGTCATTACACTCTAATAAATAATAGATATAATCTTCTCGCAAGGCCAGAATCACCTTGACTGCCTCAAGGTCTAGACAGTCTTTTACAAATTGATAAAAAACTCGCCGTTGCTGTGGCTTAGGATACTCAAATAAAAATTCTTCAAACTGGTCGAAAATTAGAACAGTCAGTCGATTAGTTTCACCATTGTGTCGCAGCTGGTGGAGCATTTTGCCGAGAATTTCTTCCCTCTCTCCCCCCTGCTCTGTTCCAATTATCTTTTCAGCCAACCTATGCTTCCACCCCTTATAAACTGTCAGCAACACCGGCTCCACATCCCGAGCGGCAATAATCTCTTGCTGTAATCTAGGAATTAAACCAGACTGAAGTAGAAAACTTTTACCCACACCGGAGGAGCCACAAATTACCGTTAGTTTGTGGTCTTTGCGACCAATACGCTCAACTAACTCATTAATCGCTTGCTCTCGACCAGAGGCAGCAATGCGATCAGCCACCTGAGTATCCCTAATTCCTTGGTTGAGGGACAATTGACCAACGCCCACAAATGCCCGAAACCGGAACTGATACTCGATTGATTGCTGATATGCCTTAACTAAGAATGCTTTTTGATACTCTTCTTGATCAAAGTAGAGTTGTCGTAATTCTGCCAGAATTTTAATATATAGATCAGGATTAAACTTAGGTAGGGTTTGCTCTTTGGCTTGCTCTAGATGCTCAATTCCCTGCTGGGGTTCACCGAGATGGTTGTAGGCTCTGGCTAAGGATAAGCGATACCAACCTTGATGAAGTCCCCACGCCCAGTCCAACTGCTCCCGCGTCAGGTCACCAGGGAGTTGAACAGAATTCTTGGCCTTGGTAAGGATGTCCAGTGCTTCAGTTGCCAACTCCTTGACTCGAGGCCATTGGGAGCGAGCGATGGCGACTTCTGCCGCTAGAATGCCGTAATCATGGGCAAGCCAGACCGGGTTGGGATATTTTTTATGGAGGGTTAAGGCTTTTTCCCCTAACTGCTCCAACTCATCCCATTCCTCTAGTCTTTGTAGAATTTCCCCCAAGGGATTGATAAACTTAGCCACTAAGTCGGGACGCTTAGCTTTCTCAAAGGCTTTATGCGATCGCAAAAAATAGTCCTTAGCCTGTAGGCAATGTTGCTCATCCTGATTCCGGTCTTGATCGGCATAGGTACGGTACAATTGCCCCATATAGAACAGAACACATCCGTATCGGATTAAATGTTCGGTTACCCGAGAGCGAGAAAAGCGCGAAGATAGCACTAAATCTTCCCATAGCTTTAAACTTTGTTGATAATCCTTCTCGGACTGCTTGAGACCATGGGAAATTCCTCGACCTAAGATAAATTCCAGACTGGCTTCTAAGTCTAGGGCTAATTCTACATGCCGATGTTGCAAGTCTTGCCAAGCCCAGCGTAAGTCAGCCAGCTGCTGGTTACTGAGATTATGTTTATGGTTAAGAAAGTCAGCAGCTCCACCGGCTAAGACTTGAGTAAACCCAAGATCAGTAACCTGTTGGATAAATTCGATTACATTAGCGGTAGAGATTTGAAAGTCTAGGGGTGAACCGGTTCCCCAACTGGCCAAATCCCTAGCCGAGCGCAGGAATTGGGTATAGACTCGGTCATCTACCCAAAATAAAACCGGGACATGGAACTGTTTCCGAAACTCTTCCCGGACTCCATTGGCTAATCTGAGCAGTTGCTCAAGGTCTGTGACCACCTCAAAGCCATAAACCATAATCCCTTGGGGCTGTTGTTGTCTCAGTTGGGATTGAATCGAGGTGTATATAGTCCTGTGGAGCTGGGTGACCTCGGGAGTTAGCTCAATCGGGAGAATCTCTACCGAACAAACCTCTGCCAGCTGTTGAATCAACTGGTCTCGCCACTGGGTATAATTACAATGGGCAAAGATTAAGGAAAATTCCTGTTCACTGGCTCCCATTTCCATTGCCCAAGCCAGCTGCTTCAATAGCTGTTGATGATAATCCTGTGGCTGACGATTAGTCATGGAGTTATAGCAATCGGTGCTCAGGTGTTTCCAAATTCAAGGTATGACTTTTCACCCTCTCCACCCTTCCCGCACCTCCGAAACTCTTCCCCCGATTCCCGATTCCCGATTCCCGATTCCCGATTCCCTCCGCTACAACTTGCCCGTTTCTAACAGAATCGGATTGACGGTAAACCAAGACCCTTGAGTATCATAGTACTCATAGACAAATAAACTACGCACCAGCATCTGATAAGATTCCTCTCCAATGACTTCTTGGCTCTGATGCACCTGACGCAATAATTCCCAGTCCTTTTCATTAATCGCTAATCTGATTCTATTACAGCGACTACGAATAACCTGGTCTAAACCTGCCCGGGATAGCGGTAACTTGCCCTCCACCATAATCCAATCCCGAATCATTGCCAGTAACTGCCGCAGATGACCACCACTGATAGAACAGAGTCTGTCAAGGGTTTCCGGTGCATCAAACACCTCCGCAATCCCCTGCAACCGTTGCGCTGGTGCTAGCTTAGGGAAAGCTCTAGCCATTACCATAGCTCTGAGCCTTGCCATTCCTTCCTCACATTCCTTACCATTCCGTTGCATCACTGGCACCATTGGCAACACCTTCGGCTCAACCCCAAAACGATTGGTAAGCCGGACGATATCATTAGAAAATCGTAGCCCTAGGGGCATGGTATAAATAACATGACAGTTGAGTTGGCGCAACTGTTCTCCCCGGTCTACAAATAAATATTCCGGTTGTGTTCTTCCCCAAGGCTTCGGCACAATTTCCACCCGGTCAAGGTTATCGACGATTACCACTAGTCCCCGTTTTCCCTGGTATTGGAGTTGAGCGATCGCAGGCTCAATCAACTCGGTATTAATCACATCAATAATGGTTTTGGTACGAGGTTCAATATAATCCCGCAACCGATTACGCAAGGTTGGGCTATTTTTGGCTCTCGTGGTAATCTTAGCAATCCCTACCGATAGCGAATACTCTCCCTGTTTTTCCTTGATACCAAACTCACCAACCTTGGGAACCTTAACCTCAATCGGAGTTATATCGGAACCCAACAATTCGGAACCCAACAATGTGGTAATTTCCTGTAGGAAAGCTTTAAAGCCTTTTAGTGGTAAGTTAACCTGGCTAGCTTCTAAACTTTCACTGACCTGGCGAGCAATAACTAATAAAATATCCCCCACATCCACATCATTCATTTCCAAGTCCTGACTCGACTCCAAGTAAACCACATGAAAGTCTTCTTTTAGCAACTCAGCCTGGAGTCGATATAATTCTGTAGACTTCCCACAACCAATATTTCCAGTAAATAATTGACAGGTGGGCTGATCTTCAGAGAATAGAGTAATTTGAGCTTTCAGTTGCTCAATCAGTGCTCCCCCTCGGACGGAAGAAAAATCGATATAAAACTTCTGGTCTTCTGCCTGGGTGAGATCGAGTGTTTTGCTTGGGTTAGTGGCTTTATAAAACTGGGTGAAATTTACAGTCATAAGATGTGGGGTGACCGGGTCTGAGGGGGTCTGAGATGGGTAGGATTCTTACATTTGGGTCGGGAGTCGGGAGTCGGGAGTCCTCAGAAGCGTGAAATGAGCAGATGGAGAGAATTATCCCGGAAATTATTGTAGATTTGGATACATATTTTTAAAAATTGCTACACAATGAAAGTACGTACTCGCCCCAATGTTTAAAAACCTAGCCTTGTGAGGTGGGGGGGTAGGGAGTCAGATTAGCAAGGAAGGGTGGTGGTTTCCCTCATTAGTAGTGGTACATAAATAGTGATTTTAGCACCCGAAACCTTCACAAGACCGTAGGCAAATCACTACATCTTTACCACTACCAATGCCGTAATCATGAGCAAGCCAGACCGGGTTGGGATATTCCTGATGCAGGGCATTGGCTTTTTTTTCTAACTGTTCCAACTCATGCCATTACTCTAGTCTTTGTAGACTTTCCCCTAAGGGATTGATAAACTTAGCCACTAAGTCTGGACGCTTAGCTTGCTCAAAGCAATAATGCGATCGCACAAAATAATCTCTAGCCCTGAGGTAATGTTGCTGATCCTGATTCCGGTCTTGATTGGCATAGGTACGGTACAATAGCCCCATATGGAACAGAACACATCCGGAGCGGATCAGATGTTCGGGGTTGGGAGAGGGGTAAGCTCCCAGAATATCTTCCCATAGGTCTAAACTTCGTTGATAATGCTGTTGGGACTGGTTGGGATCATTGGGAATTTCTCGACCTAGGATAAATTCCACACTGGCTTCTAAGTCTGGCGGTAATCTTACCTGCCGATGTTGCAAGTCTTGCCTTGCCCGGCGTAAGTCAGCCAGCTGCTGGTTACTGAGATTCTGTCCATGGGTAAGACCCCCAGCAGCTCCAGCGGCTAAGACTTGAGTAAAGCCAAGATCAATGACCTGTTGGATAAATTTCATTACGTCAGGGGTAGAGAGTTGAAAGTCCAGGATTGAACCGGTTCCCCAACTTTCCAAATCCCTGGCCGAGCGCAGGAATTGGGAATAGACTCGATCATCTACCCAAAATAGGACGGGAACATGGAACTGTTTGCGAAACTCTTCCCGGACTCGATTCGCTAATTTGAGTAGTTGCTCAAGATCTGTGACCACCTCAAAGCCATAAACCATAATTCCTTGGGGCGGTTGTTGTGCCAATTGAGATTGAATCAAGGTGTATATCGTCCTGTAGAGCTGGGTCACCTCCGGAGTTAACCCAATTTGGAAAATCTCTACCGAACAAACTTCTACCAGATCTTGAATCAAGTGGTCTCGCCACTCGGTATAATTGCAATGGGCAAAGATTAAGGTAAATTCCTTTACACTGGCTCCTTTTTCAATGACCCAAGCCAGCTTGTTCAATAGCTGTTTATGATCAGCGTGTTGGTGATGATCCTGTGAGTGAAGATTAGTCATGGAGTTATGGCAATCGGTGCAATGGTGTTTCCAAATTCAAGGGACGAAGAATTACTAAAACCAATCTCAAAGTCCATCTCAAGGCGCATTCTTGCTCATCTGACTCCCCACACTTCCCACACCTCCCAGCCTCCCCACACCTCCGAAACTCTTCCCCCGATTCCCGATTCCCGATTCCCTCCCCTACAACTTACCCGTTTCTACCAGAATCGGATTGACTGCAAACCAAGACCCTTGAGCGTCATAGTATTCATAGACGAATAGACTACGCACCAGTAAACGATAATAGTCCTCTCCAATGACTTCTTGGCTTTTATGCACCTGACGCAATAATTCCCACTCCTTTGGCTGAATCGCTAATCGGATTTTATTACATCTAGTACGAATAACATACTCTAACCCTGCCCGGGATAGAGGTAACTTCTCCTCCAGCGTCATCCATTCCCGAATAATTGTTTGTAACTCTCGGACATGACCACCACTAATAGAACAGAGTCTGTCAAGGGTTTCCGGTGCATCAAACACTTCCGGAATCTCCTGCAACCGTTGCGCTGGTGCTAGCTTAGGGAAAGCTCTAGCCATTACCATCGCTCTGAGCCTTTCCATTCCTTCCTCACACTCTTTACCATTCCGTTGCGTCACTGGCACCATTGGCAACACCTTCGGCTCAACTCCAAAACGATTGGTAAGCCGGAGGTAATCCTTAGAAAATCGTAGCCCTAGGGGCATGGTATAAATGACATGACAGTTGAGTTGGCGCAACTGTTCTCCCCGCTCTACAAATAAATATTCTGGTTGTGGTGTTCCCCCAGATTTGGAAACAATTTCCACCCGGTCAAGGTTATCGACGATTACCACTAGTCCCCGTTTTCCCTGTTGTTGGAGTTGAGCGATCGCAGGCTCAATCAACTCGGTATTAATCACATCAATAATCGTTTTGGTACGCTGTTCAATATACTCTCGCAACAGATGGCGCAAGGGTGGGCTATTTTTGGCTGTCGTCATAATCTTGCCCATCCCTACCGATAAGGCATACTCTCCCTGTTTTTCCTTGATACCAAACTCACCAACCGTGGGAACCTTAAGCTCAACCCCAGTTACCTCCGAATCTAACAAGTTGGTAATATCCTGTACCAAAGCTCTCAACCCTTGTAGGGGTAAGTTAACCTGGCTACCTTCCAAACTTTGACTGACCTGGTAAGCAATAGCTAATAAAATATCCCCCACATCCACATCGTTCATTTCTAATTCCTGATCGGACTGGAAGTAAACCACATGAAAGTTTTCTGCTAGCAACTCAGCCTTGAGTCGAGATAATTCCGTAGACTTACCACAACCAATATGTCCGGTAAATAATTGACAGGTGGGTTCATCTTCCGATAATAAATTAATTGGAGCTTTCAGTTGCTCAATCAGTGCTTTCCCTTGGAAAGAAGAAAATTCCTCTCGAACAGGAGAAAAATCGATATATAGCTTCTGGTCTTCTTTCTGGGTGATATCAAGGGTTTTGCTTGGGTTAGTGGCTTTGTAAAATTCGTTGAATAAATTTAGAGTCATCAGGGGAGGGGTGTGGGGTGTGGGGTGTGGGGTGTGGGGTGTCAGATCAGCAAGGGTTCAAGACTGTTTATGTATCATAACTAATGCTGGAAGTTCTAATTACTTTTTGGGTATAATAATAGGCTATTTTTGTCTATTTTAATCCATGGCATTAAAGGTAGGCTAGCTTAGGCAAGTGCGATCGCATCAGCCTGTGAGCCTGGTGATTGAGCCTGTGAGCCTGATCAGCCAAAGTGATCCCACTAGCTTAATGACTTGGAGGATAAAATGTAAGCATTCAGCTATCAGCTATCA
>NZ_JAAHHE010000273.1:0-8365 GCF_010692525.1 Moorena sp. SIO3B2 | reverse complement strand
AATTTTGCCCCCCTGACCCCCCAACTTTGGGGGGAACAAGAGTCAATTTGCTTCTAAAAGTCCCCCAGAATTGGGGGACCAACGGGGGCTTGGATGTAGCAAATGAGACTTCTCAGACAACCTCTAATAACATTCAACATTAAACCTAATAACATTCAACATTCAACATTAAACCTGCTAACCTTAAACATTAAACCTGTTAACAATACTTCTGGGATAAAGCATTTAATTTCAAGTAGAAATGATTAGTGAAACTAGTGAAATAATATTGTCTGTTCGGGATTTGACGGCAGATGTGGATGGTAACCAGATTCTGAAGGGATTGAATCTGGAAGTGAAAGCTGGAGAAATCCATGCGATTATGGGGCCAAATGGTTCTGGTAAGAGTACTTTGTCTAAGGTATTAGCAGGTCATCCAGCCTATGATGTAACGGGAGGCGAGGTAAGTTTTTTAGGGCAAAATCTCTTAGAAATGGAGCCGGAGGAACGCTCTTTGGCTGGGGTATTTCTGGCGTTTCAGTATCCATTGGAAATTCCTGGTGTCAGTAATTTAGATTTCTTGCGGGTGGCTTACAATTCCCGTCGCAAGCACAAGGGATTGGAAGAAATTGATACATTTGATTTTGAGGATTTAGTTGAAGAAAAGCTGGAAATTGTTAAAATGAATCCCAGCTTTCTAGAGCGTAGTCTCAATGAAGGCTTCTCTGGAGGAGAAAAGAAGCGGAATGAGATTCTGCAAATGGCACTTCTAGAACCGAAACTGGGGATTTTGGATGAAACAGATTCTGGCTTGGATATTGATGCTCTCAAGATTGTGGCCAATGGGGTGAATCAATTGGCAAGTGCTGAGAATGCCATGATATTGATTACTCACTACCAACGTTTACTGAATTATATTGAGCCGGATTTTGTTCATGTAATGGCAGATGGTCGTATCCTCAGGACTGGTAGTAAGGAGTTGGCTCTAGAGTTGGAATCCCGTGGCTATGACTGGGTGCTGGAAGACGAGACTGCTGAGGTGAGTGTCTGATGACTATGGAAGTTTCTGTAAAACGGGAGGTTTCTTATTTGTCGGCACTGCTAGAGCAATGTCGCCAGGATAATCCGGTTGAGATGGATTGGTTACAAGAGCTAAGTAACCACGCTAGGGGGATTGCTCAGGAGTTAGCAATTCCTACCACTAAAGATGAGGAATGGCGGTTTACGGATTTGTCGCCACTGTTGCAGGAGACCTTTGAGGCTGCTTTAGCTTTTGATACAAGCACCTTGGATATTAGTCCGGTAGTTTTGCCAGAGGCGATGAACAGCCGATTAGTATTTGTCAATGGAATTTATGCCCCTGAGCTATCCTCTGTGGCTGGATTGCCTGAAGGGGTGTTTTTAGGGAATTTGGCTGAGTTGCCATCAGAGTATCAGAGTCGAATTGCTGATTATTTGGGCAAGCACCAGGGCGTAACCGATGTGTTTACGCTGCTCAATACCGCTGGTTTGACTGATGTGGCGGTGATCTGGTTGCCAAGGAATGCTGAGGTAACGCTTCCCATTCATCTGCTGTTTGTTTCCATGGCTGATGGGGTGCCTAGGCTTTTTCAGCCCCGTTGTTTGGTGGTGGCGGAGCCTGGTAGTCAGCTGAGTTTAGTTGAAGAGTATTGCCATGGCCAAGAGGCGAGCGCTCAGGGTGTTTATTTGACGAATTCCGTGACCGAGGTATGGGTTGGGGAGAATGCCAGGGTGACTCATATCCGGGTTGATGGGGAAAGTAATCAGGCTTTCCATGTCGGCAAGAGTGCGATCGCACAAGCTCGGAATAGTTTTTATAGTTGCCATGGCATAGCCTTTGGGGGGAAGTTGTCTCGCCATACTCTGGAGGTGTTTCAGATGGGTGAGGGGACCGAAACGATTCTAAATGGCTTAACCGCGATTAGTGAGCAACAGTTGGCAGATACTCATAGTGCGGTGATGTTGAATCATCCCAATGGGATCAGTAATCAGCTGCAAAAGTGCATTATAGATGGTAGTGCTCATGCAGTGTTTAATGGTAAGGTTTCTGTTCCTCAAGCAGCCCAGTTGACCAATGCAGCTCAGTTGAATCGCAATTTGTTGCTATCGCCCAAGGCTAGAGTTGATACCAAGCCTCAGTTGGAGATTACAGCTGATAATGTCAAATGTTCCCACGGTGCTACAGTCAGTCAGCTGGAAGCGGATGAAGTCTTCTATTTGCAAAGTCGTGGACTAAAGGAAACCGATGCCCGTAACCTGTTGATTGATGCGTTTGTAGCAGAAATACTCAATCAAATTCCCCTAGCTTCTCTTAGGCAAAGACTTTCGGAAACAGTCCAGGACTTACGCGGTTAAGTGAATTTCGCCCCCCTAGCCCCCCAAAATTGGGTGGTAATGATGTCAAAGTCCCCCGAGCGAGGGATTGCTCGCTCGGGGGATTTAGGGGGCAAATGCATAAGTCCTATAGCCATCAGTTCAAAACGGGAACGGAATAACGTTCAACAGTAACATGACCTTAACTCAAGAAAAAACCATTGCTGATCAAGTCCGGGCTGACTTCCCTATTTTGCACCAGGAGGTTAACGGTAAACCGCTGATTTACTTCGATAATGCGGCTACTGCCCAGAAACCGGTAGTAGTACTGGATGCACTGCGCCACTACTACGAAATGGACAATGCTAATGTTCACCGAGGTGTCCATACCCTTAGCACTAGAGCGACAGACGGTTATGAGGGGGCACGGGATAAGGTAGCTAGTTTTGTAAATGCCCAGTCACGACAAGAGATTGTTTTTACCCGCAATGCTTCGGAAGCGATTAACTTAGTAGCTTACAGCTGGGGTTTGGAAAATCTGCGCCAGGGAGATGAAATTATTCTCTCGGTTATGGAACACCACAGCAATCTGGTGCCTTGGCAAATTATTGCTCAGAAAACTGGAGCCGTACTAAAGTATGTGGGATTGACCGAGACTCAGGAGTTTGATTTACAACAGTTCCGACAGCTAATTTCTGAGAAAACCAAACTGGTAAGTGTGGTTCATGTTTCCAATACCTTGGGATGTATTAATCCCGTAGACGAAATTATTGCGATCGCACACGACTATGGCGCTAGGGTAATGATTGATGCTTGCCAAAGTATCCCCCATATGCCCATTGATGTCCAAGCGATGAATTGTGATTGGCTAGTGGCATCGGGTCATAAAATGTGTGCTTCCACCGGGATTGGCTTTCTGTATGGAAAACTAGACTTACTCCAAGCCATGCCTCCATTTTTAGGTGGTGGTGAAATGATTGCCGAAGTATTTCTGGATCACTCCACCTATGGGGATTTACCCCATAAATTTGAAGCAGGGACACCAGCCATTGCTCAAGCGATCGCACTTGGTGCCGCAGTAGACTATTTGACTGGCTTGGGTATGGATACTATCCATAGCTATGAAGAAGAATTAACCGCTTATTTGTTTAAGCAGTTGCAGGAAATTCCCGATCTAATCATGTATGGTCCCCAACCAACAATAGATGGTAAAGGTAGGGCAGCCTTAGCAACATTTAATGTTAAAGGATTGGATGCTAGTGATGTATCTACCCTGTTGGATCAAGACGGTGTAGCAATTCGTTCTGGACATCATTGTACTCAACCCTTGCACCATCGTTTAGGAGTAACTGGTACAGCACGAGCCAGTTTGTATTTTTATAATACTTTTGAAGAGATTGATCGATTTATTGTGGCGTTGAAAGAAACAATTGAGTTTTTCAGAAGTGCTATGGAGTGAATCTAGCAATTTGGGTCAGGTACAAATTTTTGGGTTTTAGGGAATCGGGAATCGGGAATCGGGAATCGGGAATCGGGAATCGGGAATCGGGGAAAAATTATGGGCGTTGCTGAATTAAGGAATGAATGCGCGATCATCTAGTTTTATTAAAGCCCCCGTTGGTCCCCCAATTCTGGGGGACTTTGAGAGTTTTTCCCCCCAGAATTGGGGGGCTAGGGGGGCGAAACCATACTGAGAATCAGCAACGCCAAATTATGTGTACCTCATAGCTATGAGAAGCGCTATAAATAGGGTGGGCAATGCCTACCCTGTTTAATTTTTAAGCTTCTTAAGTATATATAGCGATCGCAAACAAAGATCATAACATTTGATGGTAAAATCACATCCCTTAGCGACTTCTTGTATTAAAGCCCATGCTGCAAATACAAATCACAACATTGCCTAGTTTGTACCCTTTTAGGCAATGTTATGGAAATCTATAGTTAGAATTTATAGGGATTTCCATAAAGTTATTTAAAACCTATCACCACCAATTTGAATATCATCTATACAAATTTTAGTTTGTACTGAAAATAAGCCAGATTTCATATATACTTTGACTATTTTATACATACCATTTCCTAGATCAATTTTTCCTTGCATGATTGGTTCTTTTCCCATAACTAGCATATGGTTACATTCATCTTGTTTTTCACCATTTATATAAAGTTTTGCCTCACTTGTTTTTAGACTAAAATTTATTATTCCCCAAGTGTTTAAAACTGATATTATATTTCCCTCATACTCTGTATTCCATTGTTTATTAAACATTTTAGTTACTTATTTATTTTAAAATTTAATATTTATAATCAATCTCAAAATATTCATCTTGATCTAAGCAATCTTGTAATTCTTGAATTATTTCATCTTGTATCCTTTTATCTAGTCTATCAAGTCGAGCTTTTACTTGGTTAGATATTTTTTTTTCAGTATCTAGAGCTAATATTTCTTCCCTGGTTAATCCTAATTTCGATAATATTGGTTCAATTTTATCAAGTTCCTCATCACTAACTTTTTCTTCAATTTTTTCCTTGATTTCCAAACCCTTATTAATAAGAATTGGTGTTGCTACTGCAACTACTATGGCTGCGATCGGTAATGGCATTTTGACCTCCTAAAACTCACCACAGTAAATGCATCTTATTTTGAAATGCCTACTGGATATGAGATTAATACGATAAGTATTTATGCTTATTAATTGTCAAATCTCTGTCTTGATGCAGTTGCTCATGGGGGAAACCCCAAAGACCGCACTGCATCGCTTCTGAGTAAGGCTTCTATAATTTAGATGCGTTTGGTATATAGTATAGCAATCCCTGTAGGAATTGTTATAATTTCTAATCAGAAGTTCCCGACTCACGACTCCCGACTCCCGACTCCCGACTCCCGACTCCCGACTCCCGACTCCCTATCAAAGCATTTTAATATGGTTTTCCCGCTGCCAGATAAATACATTGACCTGCTCACAGATTTCGGGTTTAAACGTGTCTTTGGCACTGAGCCAAATAAGGCACTGCTAATCGACTTCTTGAATACTCTGTTGCCTCCCCATCATCAGCTGAAGGATGTCACCTTTAAAAATCCCGAGTTTTTGGGCAATACCTTAGTGGATCGAAGGGCTATTTTTGATATTTATTGTCAGAGCGAGACTGGTGAACGGTTCATCGTAGAAATGCAGAAGGCCAAGCAAAATTTGTTTAAGGATAGAAGTGTCTATTATTCTACTTTCCCGATCCAAGAACAGGCACAACAGGGATTTTGGAACTATGAGCTTACAGCAGTTTATACGGTTGGCATCCTAGATTTTGTATTTGATGACCACAAGCACGATTCGGAACTGCTACATGTGGTGGAGTTGAAAAATCAGCACTGTGAAGTGTTCTACGATAAGCTCAAATTTATTTATGTTGAGCTACCGAAATTTACCAAGTCTCTTGATGAGTTGGAGTCCCATTTTGACAAGTGGTTATTTCTATTTAAACACCTAGCCCAGTTGAATGAACCCCCATTACCGTTGCAAGACGATGTGTTTGCCCAGCTATTTGATGTGGCAGAGATTGCCAATTTCTCATCTAGGGAGCAAGCGCTGTATCAGGATAGCCTGAAGGTCTACCGGGATATGTACAATGTTACCCAAACCTTAATTGATGAAACTCTGGAACAAGGTATAGAACAAGGTATAAAACAAGGTATAAAACAAGGTAGACAACAAGGTAGACAACAAGGTAGACAGGAAGAAAAACAGCAGATTGCTAAGCAGATGAAGGCGGCAGGGTTATCCGCTCAGGATATTGCCCAATATACGGGGTTGAGTATGGATGAGATTGATCGGTTGTAGGTTTAAATTGCTTCAAGAGCTACAAATTCCTGGGTTTTTGCGAAAAATTGTTGCTTAGATAGGCGAACTGAAGTACCGGTAATTTTCCTTGTCAGAAGCCACAAAAGTAAAGATTAACGAGACAATCACTCACTTTCCAGTTACTGCCATCCCGGTAACGGCGCTAGGGCGAGCATAAGACCTGTTTGTTACAAGCAAAATCTTAATGAATTAAGTATTTTGCTGGCGGCATCTGGGGTGATATGTCCTTTGCCATGCCTCCCAGGGAATAGATAGTTTGCCCATTTCGGAGGGTGGTAGTTCGTTAAGTGTTTCCGCAGATCTTCTAGTACCGGGATGGTTCGGGTGGCAAGCTTACCCTTTGTATTGCCTTTCCTGAATAGAACCACGGGGCGCACGGAACCAAAGCGATCTAAGACATCCCTTATTCTTAAGGTCACGGCTTCGTTGACCCGACAGGCGGTTTGACACTCCCCGCCCTGGAAGGACGGGGATTCTTGCTTCAACGAGGTGACTTGTTTAACCAGGCCGGAGCCAGGAAAAATAGAGGTCTCCTCTCCACAAGCGTATTTGGTCTATGACCTAGGTTTCGGTGTGCCCCACCGTACCTAAAATAGTTAACAACAAATTTAGATGAACATTTTTTTTGATCTTAGACTTTCATAGACGTTCAAATCGTTAGATTTGATTATGCAACATGATTATCTCTTAACATGTTTTTTGCATTGTCTACTTATTCAAGATCATGTTTATCTAGAACATTAATTGTTTTTTTGTTATGTTTTTATATTAACACGGTGCAGGAAAACTGTCAATACATAGATGCTCCTTTGGAGCCGCCAAAGGCGAACAAAAAAAAAGCCGTCCTGTAAGGACGGGGCTTTAGACCCAAAATTTTTGGTAAAGCATCACAGCAAACAGCGCCCGGTCTCGTGGCGGGTTAAGGGTTGCCCCTTCATTAAACAACAGTTGGATTTCCTCTGCGGTTAAAATCTTTGCCTGGCCATGGCGGTCGATTTTCATACCCCACGCCTCAATACACCCATGCCTATTTATTGAACAGTTTGGGTGTACCCGAGTCAATACAATGTGGGTGCGATTTGGCTAGGGATAGCGTCTTGGTAACGGGATCTAAAATCACAAAGTGAAAAAATCTGCACAAAAAATCCCGCATGGGCGTACGGGAAGAGGTAATGGAGTGTGATGGGTTGTCTTGAGGCTAATCGATTTTAAATATAATTTTCGGGAGCCTCAGGGTCGATGCAGTTAAGACGCAGGATTCGCCGCAGTCGTTTGATTTCTACATCTTTGTGGTCATCCTGGGCATAATCTTCACTCAACCACTGCAAGTCCGTCTTGAGCCGCTTGTTCTCGGCTTCAACTGCTTCCAGTCGTTCTACATACTGAGTCATTTCTTTATTTCGCTCAGCTATCGTGATTACTTGATCACCGAAGGCCAGTCGAAACCGATCCTTCAAAGAGTCACCTGCCAAAGCAGAGGTTAACTTCAATGCTTCTTTGTTTCCTTTGGATGTCCGGTACGTCCAGTACAAGACATTGATATCCAACGGAATTCCATTAATGCGACTTTGTCCCCTCCATCGACTAGAGGGATCTATTTCAAAAATCGCGGGCGTGAATTCCTCTCCCCATATATCTTTGAACCATTTTGATTTCAAGAATTCGCGGAAGTTCCTTTCATTTTCCCCAATGGTTTCAGCCGCCTGAGTTTGGGAAAGTACATATAGCCAGTTATCAGTAGCTCGAAATCCATCAAGAGTTTTCTTGCCCACTGGAACTAGGGCATGTTTCACAAATCTTTTGACCATGTTACGATCTTGTTACATTTCGGTTCACTTTTTCAGCGATCGCAGCCCTTTCGCACAAAAACAGCTGCGGTCGCTTATCGTATTCATTCTACCCTAGTTGTAGCCGGACGACAACCGCTATAAACCTTTATTATCAGTAGCTTCAGGGATTTCGTCGGCCAATTGTGAATCTACTAATACGTGTATCATTTTGTTCCGCCCCCGCACTGTTAAAGCCCCTCTAGGCAACGCTTTTCGTTTGTAGGCTTATAGGCGCGATCGCAGTCACTTCTACAAACCTATAATGTGTGAAGCAGCAGCAGCACCGAACCAATCTGCCACTTTAAGAAGGATAGGCTTAGCTTTGTCCCAGAGAGTTTTACCTGCATCAAGTTTTCTACTAGCTGT
>NZ_JAAHHE010000272.1:0-8374 GCF_010692525.1 Moorena sp. SIO3B2 | reverse complement strand
GATTAGATTACGTTGCCCACCCTACTGGAATTGGGATTTTTTTTCTAATCATTCAGTAGCTTGTCGGGTGGGCAAAAACCCTTTGGTTATTTTGAGTATTCACGATTAGATTACTTTGCCCACCCTACTGGAATTGGGATTTTTTTTCTAATCATTCAGTAGCTTGTCGGGTGGGCAAAAACCCTTTGGTTCTTTTGAGTATTCACGATTAGATTACTTTGCCCACCCTACTGGAATTGGGATTTTTTTTCTAATCATTCAGTAGCTTGTCGGGTGGGCAAAAACAGTTTGGTTATTTTGAGTATTCACGATTAGATTACTTTGCCCACCCTACTGGAATTGGGATTTTTTTTCTAATCATTCAGTAGCTTGTCGGGTGGGCAAAAACAGTTTGGTTTAAATGAGTATTCATGATTAGATTACTTTGCCCACCCTACTGGAATTGGGATTTTTTTTCTAATCATTCAGTAGCTTGTAGTAGCTTGTAGGGTGGGCAAAAACAGTTTGGTTATTTTGAGTATTCACGATTAGATTACGTTGCCCACCCTACTGGAATTGGGATTTTTTTTCTAATCATTCAGTAGCTTGTAGGGTGGGCAAAAACCCTTTGGTTATTTTGAGTATTCACGATTAGATTACGTTGCCCACCCTACTGGAATTGGGATTTTTTTTTCATATCATTACCGATTGATGAACCATTATAAAATGGTAAGATCAATCACTAGATCGTTAAAGTCGCGATCGCTTAGCGGCTCTGTTAGAGCATCGCTTTCTCCACTGTCATTACCACTTAAATCTTCAAAAGCGAATGTGAATGTGTTGTCACTGCCATTTCCAAGTTCAAGGATGTGGCTCATGCCATCAGTGTTAGCAGCTGTGAAAGCAAAGAATATGTCAGCATCACCATTTTGAACATCATCCAATTCCCCATCTGTAACTAAGTAGGGAGCTAAGATAGAGCCTCCAGGAAGTGTAACATCAAAATTCACCGTGGTCAAGTTTTCTTCTACCTTGAATTCAACCACGCTGGCATCAATGGCAGCTTCTGCATAACCCTCTTGGCCAGGAGTAAGAGATTGACCCGTGATCGAATCAATTATCGTTCCTTGTTGATCAGCAATTACATAAAAGCCAATTAAATTGTCATACTCCGCCTCTCTAGTCACAGTTGCTGTAGCTTGTCCCGACAAGCCGGTTAAATCTAGCAGTCCATCAGATGAGGGATTGTTATCGGAGCTGATTACGAAGGCATTGTCTGGAATTGTAGTAATTTCGGTGTTGAGCTTGATAATGTCAGCAAACGTCACTTCCTTTATGGCTGCAATTTCCTCTTGGGTAAAGAAACCGCCATCCTCAATCGGTCTCTCGAACCAGAAGCGGTCAGAATCCCGTATCCGCTCGTATTGCTCCCATAGCATTGCTTGAATAGTTTCTCCCGCACTCGATGGAGCAACAGGATCTTCTGCAAACAGCCCAATCAATAAGTCGATATCTTCCACAGTCTGGTAGAGGTTTTCGAGAGTATTTGCCAACTCTGCATTTGAAGTAATTTCCGCAAAAGTCGTTACCCGTGGTAGACCGAGACTTGCTCGCACTTGGTTATAGTCAGCCAAGCCATGATCCCGTCCCCGTTGCTGATTAGCAGAGTAAAGGTCAAATCCGATCGCTCCTGGTACTAAAGCGTTGCGCAGGTCAAAAACTATATCAGTATCAACATCTTCAGTAATTGTTTGACTCGCACCGCGCAAGATATTATCTATATCGCTACTATCATTAATATTGGGTGAACCAAATGTTCTTAATAATTGCAAACTGGTGAGATTACCATCAGCATCAATAGTGTCTATACGGTTATTAGTTTGGGTATGACCAACACGAAGACCAGCAGCGGCGAATTCACTAGTGATTTCTGGGGTTTGATCAGAGTTATAGCTGCTGTAGTCAGTGATCACATCACCCACCATCAGGGGGAGCCACTCGTACAGGACAATAGTTTGATATTGGGCAATATTAATCTGGCGAGAGCGTTGATATATCTGCTCATCTGTCCAGTCAGGATGAAACCTAGAAAGTTCTTGGGCAAGGCGGTTATGATTACGCATCCAGAGGGTATGCTGGGATGCCAAACTATCGTTCTCGTTAACCCGTGTATCCCCCGCTAGAAAACCCACATCCATAAAAGCGCCTTTACCACTGATTAGTTCTCCATCAGCACCTGTGATGTTAAGGGGTAACAAGTCGTCATTAGTGGCAACTGTTTCATCCGAGAAGACGTTGAGCTGACCTTCTGAAAAAGCACGAATTGCTTGATATTCTTCTTCAGTAGACCCATAAACTACAGAAAGATCAAGCCAAGAGGTAACAGTATTAATGGCTTTTCCTGGGCTCCCAGACTCCCCAGTACCGCTGAAAAACGCATCCCGTTCAAAGTCAAACTCCAAGCCACCATCTGCCTGTGTAGAAATTTCTTGAGTGGGAGGAGTGTTTGGTGGAAAATTCGGGTCATCGGCTGGAATGTCAATGGGGAAATTGAGCAATTCTAACCGGTTCTGGTTCTCTTCTTTTGACCCATTTGCTGCTAAATCAGTGTCGTGGTTGACGAACTGACCAAAAGCCCAAATGAAAGCGCTTAAGCCATTACCATTGGGATCAGACTCTCCTTCCTCTAGGTTAGAGGTGGCATTACTGATCACTCGGGTACTAGGGCGATCTGGTGGGTTAAGCAACACAAAGGGCGCATCAGATACATTGCTTAAGCCCTCTGTATTGGATATGACATTCAATCCCAATCCATTTAATCGGTCTGCTTCGGCTTGGGTAAATATCGGAATGGGTTGGCGCGTAACGGTATTGCCATCTATACCGATCAGAGCATTGCCTTCTGCATCAAATGCGATACCCGCCGGTGACTGGATTCCGTCTTCATACTCAATTGGAGACAAACGCAGCAACGGGGTATTAGGGATACCCAAAGAGACTTGGTCTAAATTATTCCTACTGCCGTCGATCAGGCGAATGGTAATCCCTTCATCGTTTACAACTAATGTGCTGTCGGCAAATGGGTCTCGTTGAAGAACACTGTTGAGATTTGTCATAACAAATGGTTAAATAAACCTAAGGCTTATCTATAAGAGTTCCCAACCATCAGGAAAAAATCCTAGAGGTTAAGTTAAATTAGGTTTTTTTTTTACAGCTGACACCATAATATTGACCTGAAAATATTGCTGTTTTTAGGTAGTTTTATGGTTGACCTCTAGGGTTTATTGTGGTTAGCTTACAAACGTCACGAATAAAGAGCCTGTTACTTTTAGAGCTCCTGAAAGTTTAGACGATAGATTTTATAATTGCTAAATTATTGGATATTTTTTTTTATTTAAGATAGTTTTAGCCATAAACTGGAGCTTTTTAACAGGTTTTATTCGAACCCAATTTAATTTGCAATCAGAGGATTGTAAATACTTTTGTCTGCTCTATATCAAATCTTTAATTCTCTGATGAGATTTATTTGATACTTTTACATTTTCTACCTTTACCTTATAGGAGCAGGGATTAGGGAACAGGGAACAGGGAACAGGTGCATCTCATTTTTGAAAATTTTGCGTAGGGTGCGTTAGGGGGGGGCTTCATTTTTCGCCTCGTAGTCAGGGTTATGTTGCTGCCCGTAACGCACCACCGTGTCAAACAGCTTTTAGGAGATGCACCCACAGGGAAACAGGGAACAGGGAACAGGGAACAGGAACCCACCCCTAACCCCTCCCAGGAGGGGAAAAGAGGGAACAGGGAAAAAATCCTGTGTACCTCATGAATATGATAACCGCTATATAAGTCTCAAAATAATCAGCTTTTTAGGTGTAATGTTTATGATAATTTTTCGCCCATTTAAACGACCTTTGATTAAATAAAAAAAATTGAAACTCTTCTGCCTTCTGCCTTCTGCCTTCTGCCTTCTGCCTTTTGCCTTCTGCCTTCTGCCTTCTGCCTTTTGCCTTCTGCCTTCTGCCTTCTGCTTTCTGTCTTGCATCCAATATATTTTACTTTTTACCAGCGAATGTGGTATGATAACGTTTTTACTTAGATAAAGTAAAAAAAAAATAAAGAAAAGGCTTCAATAAAATTTACAAAAATCGTAACTCAAGGGGTGACTGGACTTGAGGGCTTAAGTTAACGAACGTCACTTGTTTAACTTGGGCGAATAGGTCAGACTGGTTTTCGGTGCTTCAACAGGACTTATGCAGCCAAAAAACCAAGGTTTTCATGGCCAATGGCGGGAAAATGCAGAAAACGAATCTACCCCTGCTTGGGTAGATTCCCTCCTGGAAAAACTGTCTACTGGAGACCGCACGGCCTTTTGGCCCCTCTGGGAACAGTATCAAGACTATCTTTACCATCGCTGCTGCAGCTGGATGGGGGGTAATCGGTCTCAAGCCCAAGATGCTCTTTCTGAGATTATGCTCAAGGCTTGGGAAAAATTGCCCAAATTTGCCGCAAAGATTACCAATCTCAAGGGATGGCTGACCAAATTTGCCCATAACTTCTGTATAGACTGCCATCGAGAAAATAACTCTGGGGCAATAGGACTAGAAAACCTGGAAGCGATCGCAGTGGCAGAAGGAAATGGCTTGGTTACTGAATTCGATACCCCAGGAAAGATTGTAGAAAAGAGGGAACTATTAGAGGTAATCCGTAGTGCTCTAGAGGATTTGCCCGAGAATCAGCGCGAGGTATGTCTCTTGCACTTTGAGCAGGAGTTGTCTTACCAAGAGATTGCTCAACGACTAGATATTTCCAACGATAGCGTTCGTAAACGTATCCAACGAGCCCGGGAGAAACTGCAGCCGTCCTTGCAGACGTATCTGGCCGGATTAGACGAGAAGGCTTATGGGGATATCGCCTTCAAAAAGGAGATTAGGAGAGTATCCGAGCAGCAAAGTAAAGAAGAAAAAGACAGAGAAAGCAATCTCACTCCCGCTGACAAAGAGAAAGAACAAGGAAACTTGCAGACAACTGAGCAGTCGGAGTCTTTAACAGAGATGGGGATATCGGAAGATGGGGAGATTTTTAATAAGGGTAATTATCCGCAGATAAGATTAGAGACAACAGCAAAGAAGATAACGTCACTGGTAGAGCCAGAATTAGCGGCGTTGCTGAATCTTCTTTTGAATAACAGTAGAGTGGGCATCCTGCCCGCGCGAAAAGGTTGTAACGGGCAAGATGCCCATTCCACCAAGATCTCAAACGGGCAAGATGCCCATTCCACCAAGATCTCAAACGGGCAAGATGCCCATTCCACCAAGATCTCAAACGGGCAAGATGCCCATTCCACCAAGATCCCCATTCCACCAAGATCTCAAACGGGCAAGATGCCCATTCCACCAAGATGCCCATTCCACCAAGATCTCGAAGGGGCAAGATGCCCATTCTACCTCAGTCTTAAAATCATTCCATTATTAAGCAACGCTTTTAATCCCCTATCAACTAAGCTCACCGATAGTAATGCTTGGGCGATGGATTGGGTAAAACCGCGATCGCTTAAACCAATAGCAATTTCTCCAGCATCCTTAGGGCATGGAAGCCAAGAGGTATCAAGATGGCAGGATCTGTCTCAGTTGCCAATCCCTATTGTTGCCAGAATTTCGTCGAAGTGGGGTAATCTAACCAAGAAAGTACAACTAAGAAGCAACCATAAATTATATACAGGGGATAGAGGACCGCCAGAGTATTAAGAGAATAGATCCCCCTCCCGTCCCCGTTAATAAGGGGGAAGCTAGAGCATAGATCCCCCTCCCGTCCCCCTTAATAAGGGGGAAGCTAGAGGATAGATCCCCTTCCCGTTCCCCTTGATAAGCTCTTGTTCCCCCCTTGCTAAGGGGGGTTAGGGGGGATCAACAGGGATTGAACTTGGAAAACCCAAGCATTATTGGCTGGTGTGTTTTTTCACGACCAGTTAACATTGTCATGCATAAAAGACAGACAAAGAAGGTAAAAAAGGAAAGTTGTAAGCATTAAGCCGTCAGCATTAAGCCGTCAGCTTTGTGGCACAGGCTTTGGCCTTTGGCCACGCTGTGCGAACGACGCTGTGACTTAACGAATGCTTACCTGTTTTATTCAAAAGCACCTTAAGTAGCTTGGCCTACAGCCAATAGCTGATAGCTGTTCGCGTAGCGTGCGCGTAGCGCTTAAGCTGATAGCTGTTCGCGTAGCGTGCGCGTAGCGCATTAGCTTAAATACCATCAAACAGCGGATTTAACGAAAAAAAATTTAGTTGTCACAAACAATCAAAATTTTCGTTCTAGAAGCAGAAAGGTGAATAACTGGAGCATGGTCACCCATCACCCTCCTGTCACTTTTCCCCAACTATGATCTAATAACCGATCAAGTTGCTGGAAATAGCAACAATGTCTTGATGCAGTCGCTCATGGGGGAAACCCCCAAGACCGCGCTGCATCGCTAAACAGCAATCAAAAACATGAAGACAATCAAAACTAGCCTAAGCAAAGTCTTAACTGTAGCCCTAGTAGCACTGACTGTACTATTCAGCTTTGCTGTTAATCCTGGTGTAGCCGAAGCCGTGGGCTATTGCTGCTCAGGAGAATATAAACAAATTACCGCCGATTATCCTACCTGCAAAATTGAATATGCTCCTGGTTATGAGTATGAACGTGCTGATCTATTCAACAACTCTGACGAGTTAGTAGTAGTAATAGAGGAATCTACAGACGAAGCAATCATACTATACGAATATGAGGATTTATTGCTTCCCCTGGCTAAAAATGATACCTTCGAGCTATTGGAGGGAAGCGGACCAGTGGAGTTTAAATGCTACAAATAAAAGCAGCAAGTCAGTACGCGAGGGAATCAATTATTTCAGCTAATTTTTCCCTGAAATAACCACACCCTTAGAAATTGATTATCTTTGGCATCGCCGCTCAATAGGTTACAACGCTTAACCACTCTAGGCTATCTGTAAGCCAAAGAGTCAGAGGTAATAATCTAAAACATCAAAGCCCCGAGAGATTTTACTAATCTAGATCTTGTCGGGGTGTTTTTATATTTTAAATGCACAACAGTTTATGCCATTGATTACCAGAAACCATCAAGTGTTAGAACAAAACTAGGTAAAATTGGTTCTCCTAATAATTTATTAGGCTGCTCTAATACTACTTTAGGTTTCCCACACTGATAAATCTCCACTTGCTTGGCTAATCGATTAAATAACCAACCCAATTTCACCCCATTATCTAAGTATTCCTGCATTTTTAGTTGGGCTGGTTTCAGGTTGTCTGTGGGAGACATTAATTCGATCACAAAATCTGGTGCTAGGGGTGGGAATTTTTACCTTTGTGCCACTGTCAGAGCCTCCCATCTTTCCCGCTTAACCCACGCTACATCCGGTGAACGATCAGCTCCATTAGGTAAATGAAATCCTGTGGATGAATCAAACACTATTCCTAGTTGAGATTGTTCATTCCAGATTCCCAAACGAATCAGAAGATTAGCATTTATTGCTCCTGTCTCTCCACCAGTTGGAGCGATAATTACCAAATCTCCTTCTACGGTTCGCTCTAGTTTCCAGTCGGGATTAGCACAACACAGGTCGTAAAACTGTTGGGGTGTTAGTCTGGCATTTTCTGGCATCCTCAAGATTGATTGTCTCATGAGCAAAGGGAACAGGGAACAGGGAATAGGGAATAGGGAATAGGGAATAGGGAATAGGGAGGCAAGAGGCAAGAGGCATGCTAGCAATAGTGGCGTAGGGTGCGTTAGGGACGGGCTCACCCTCATTTTACGCCTGTTCGTCCCTGGTTGGGACAGCCGGTCCCGTAACGCACCACTCAGGGGCTCACCCTCATTTTACTTAGATCTTGCACCAAGTTTAAAATTTACCTGTCAAGCTAGTAAACAGGGAACAGTGATAATATTTGACTATTTTAGTACTAAAATTGATTGTTATTACTGCCGTTATTAAGTTTTTTTTACTGGTGCAATATCTCTCTTTTAGGAGCAAATTATTCGGGTGCATCTCCTAAAAGCTGTTTGACACGGTGGTGCGTTACGGGGCTGGCTATCCAAAGCCTGGCTACGAGGACGAAAATGAGGCCCCCCTAACACACCCTACGCAACTTTTTTACAAATATGAGATGCACCAAATAATTCCAACAATATCGTAAAAAAAACTAGTTAAAAATTAGCGTTTGCGTAGCATCATTTTCAGAATATTGCTGTTTTTTATTAATCCTAAAACTCCCCAAAAAAAAGTTTTTTAAACCCTTGACAATTATAATCATAATCATTACAATAATCATTAAATGACCACAATGAGTTCAATTGTTAAATTATGCGACAAGGATTTACTAAAAACCTCAAGAAACAACCT
>NZ_JAAHHE010000271.1:0-8375 GCF_010692525.1 Moorena sp. SIO3B2 | reverse complement strand
AGAGAGAAAAGCTACAAGAGTCCGTCGTTCCCCTCGAACAACAGGAGTCACCTCGTGGAGTAGATCACCTGCACTGAGTACCATCTGAGTTGACAAAGGATGATATATATTGGTAGACCCTCCTTGATCATAAACAACTAGATCGCCACCTTCATCAGCTTCCTGAAGATGAATAATAATTGCTAAATGTCGCAGTGGATCGGAATCATTATCATAGTGAGCACCAATATAGCCTCCAGGTCTCATAACATTCAACTGAATGCGTCGAATTTCTAGAAATTTAGCACAGGTTATGAACTGAAAAAAGGCCTTCATTGGCTCCTTCAGGAGGATATTTTCAATCACTGTGCCAGTAGAGGTAAGAGTTTGTAGATAAGGTGTATCGGTCTTCAGACGACCCACTTCTAAGTTGTGAGTTTCCCCTCTGTCACCCACAGTAACCGAGCGAGTAGGAGTCTTGCAGGAAATATTAAGAATACATTGATAGTCTTCAGGGGTCATTGGAGTTTCATTAAGGGATAGAACCAAGACTCCATACTTGGCAAACTTATAGCGCAAATCACTATACTGAGAACTAAGCTCCAACATCTAAGTTTCTTCTAGCCTCTAAAAACTCTTTCTTGAACACCAAAACCTCCAGGAAGCTGAAGATGTAGAGCATAAGACTGATAGCATAAAATCCATTCTTCAGCCAACTTTCCCCCTGGCTTGATCATACAATCACTAGACTGATAGCATAAAATCCATTCTTCAGTCAACTTTCCCCCTGGTTTGATCATACAATCACTCAATATTCCTGGGCATCACTATTGAATCATGTTTCGGTAAAACCCAAAATCTGGATTTTACCGAGTCAAACAACACAACTGAGATGCACCCATTCTTGATAGGGGTAAACACAGATAGTTTGTAGGAATACAGCAATGTTTCCTACAAACTATTTTTGATTCATATTGTCTATTCACATTATAACTAAGAATATGACTACGTTCTGGTAATAGGTAATAGGTAATAGGTAATGTGTAATGGGTAATGGATAATGGATAATAGATAATGGATAATGGGAAATGGGTAATAGTAAGCCAATAACCAATGACCAATAACCAATGCCCAATTACCAAGTAACTATCTTTAGCCTTCTTTTCCCTCAGTCTTATGACTAGGATTTTTTACCTTGGCGTTTCTGTACTGACGTTAACCCCATAACTCCGAACGCAAACAGCGTACCTACTAAAGTTCCTGGTTCTGGTGTGGATACACTGCCTGATGGTGGCCTCGGTGTGTGTGTAAGTCCGCTGATAACAAAGACAACATCGTTAAAGTCTTGGTCTCCTGAATCATGGGCTTGCTGGGATATCCAATCGTCTTCAAATCCTAGCATCACAAACTTTTCCCCTCCAAATTCAACTTCATAACCCAAGAGATGATGAATCCGTCGAGATTGAATCTGCCGAGCTTGAATTCGTCGCGGATTTTTTCCCGATTGGAACCAAAGTACTTGTCGTTTTCACGATTATCATTGTACCCATCGGACTTTATGAAAAACTCAATAAAGGTGTCACCGACAAAATTCCCCAGATTTACACCTTGACCAAGTGCCAAAAGACCATCGTCGTTAGGGAGAATGCTCAAGGGAGAGGAAACATCATCAAAAACTATTTCTTTACTGTTACCATTATCCACAGAATAGAATAGTTGATTTCTGAAACCGGCTCCTTCGTTGATAAAAAAGACTTCCACATCGTTGGCACCACTTTCCCAGCGCAGAAAATTAAAATCGATTTCAGGCAAATCCTCTTGATTTATCATTAATCTTTCTTCATTTACGAAATCGTTAAAGTATTACCACTGCTCATAGGTTAGTTTTGGTACGTAATTCCCTGAATTGCTATACTGTTGATTGTATTCTTGCTCAGATACATTTGCAGATGCTTGATTGGCAGAATACAAAACTCCTAAAACAGTAGCGGTCGCCATTAATCCAGAAAGCAGTTTATATTTAATGAAATTGACTTAACTGATTAGACACTTCGTGGTTGTATAAATTAGGGAGTATAGAGCTGTTTTGTCTGTGCATTCCCTCTTATTTATCAGTGTCTCTGTCCGATGTATAGCGTTTCCTTTATGATTCGTGAAATATATTGGCCGAAGCTATCGCTATAACCCAAGCCCTGCAAGGATTTACGATTTTACCAATTTTACAAATGATTTAGGATTGCTATATGCGATCGCGTTTATGAAGATTTGATGCCAGGTTTAACTTTTGTATAAATTTTAAGGATGATAGCTGAATGCTTACGCTAGGAGTATTATGGTTGTTCCTGAGATTGTTGCAGCCACCCTTGGCAGTAGTCAATCAGGGTCCCAATGCGATCGCATACTCCCTTCTGCCTCAATTTGGCTGTCTGGGCACTCCGGGATGCCTGCAGAAGCATCAGGTCATTTTCCAATAATCGGATCTGTTTGTGAATTTCCGTTTTTAGGGACTGCCATCGAGAGGCATAATCCAGAGGTATGTCTGAGGCACTAATACTAGCGATCTCAGTGATGAACAGCCCCTTTAGTGCTTGAAACTGCTCCTGAATTGCTGATCGGGCCACATCATCAGCGCCAAATTTGTAGTACATTTGTTCTAGGGCTTGTTGGAATTCTCGTAATCGTTGATTATGTGATTGAGATAACATTGTGAGCCCTATTAGCGTAAAATTATAAATGTAAAGAATTTTTTCTTTTTAAAGACAGGGCAGTTACCAAACCAACAATTTGGCTCTGCCACTTAAATATTGGAGGAAGCTTCCATCTCTTTGAACTTGAGCATCCGGACAGCATTCTGGCTTGACGAAAAAGGAGGGTGAGAGGAAGCTTTACTTAAACCGACTGCTGAGAAGGGTTTGGCTGCATCGACAAGCTTGCCACCCTTCTGAGTCAGTACTCATTTTGGTAGACTTCGGTTTTCCTAGACTCCGGTATCTATTTTTTCTCTGAGGGGCAAATAATTATGGACGCGATCGCCACCTACTCTATTTTGAATTTTAACGTCGAGATTCCTGACTGGCTGCAAGATTGCTTAAGAGCCGCTTCATCAGCGGCAGAGGAACCAGTCGGTGATCATACTTTGTTAATCGCTGAGGCATTTAAATTTGCTTACCAACTCCATCAAGGTCAGTCCCGCAAATCAGGAGAGCCTTACATTGCCCATCCTGTTGCAGTGGCTGATTTATTAAGGGATTTGGGAGGCAACTCTACTATGATAGCGGCTGGATTCCTCCATGATGTAGTTGAAGATACGGAAATTACTCCAGAAGAAATAGAATCCCGGTTCGGAGTGGAGGTACGAAATTTAGTAGAAGGGGTAACCAAACTATCTAAATTCAACTTCTCGAGTAAAACTGAGCGTCAAGCCGAGAACTTCCGCCGGATGTTCCTGGCCATGGCAGCAGATATTAGGGTAATCGTTGTCAAACTGGCAGATCGATTACATAATATGCGGACGTTGGAATACTTGAAGCCACAAAAACAGGGTCAGATTGCCCAAGAAACTCGAGATATCTTTGCCCCCCTAGCCAATAGGTTAGGAATTGGTTGCTTCAAGTGGGAACTAGAAGATTTAGCCTTTAAGTATCTCGAAAGGGATGCTTATCGGGAAATTCAGTCGTTGGTAGCAGAAAGACGCTCAGACCGGGAACAGCGCCTCAAGGAAGTCTCAGAACTTTTGCGAGAGCAGATTCATAAAACCGGTGTTCATTGCGTTGATATTAGTAGTCGCCCCAAGCACCTGTATGGAATATATCAGAAAATGCAGCGGCAGAACAAGGGGTTTCATGAAATCTATGATATTGCTGCAATGCGCGTGATTGTGGAAACCAAAGAGGAATGCTACCGAGCCTTAGCCGTTGTTCATGATCTGTTTAGACCAATTCCAGGTCGGTTTAAAGATTATATTGGTTTACCTAAACCTAATCGCTATCAATCCCTCCATACCGGAGTGATTGGGTTTAATGGTCGCCCGATTGAAGTCCAAATTCGCACCCTGGAAATGCACCATGTGGCGGAATGGGGTATTGCTGCTCACTGGAAGTATAAGGAAACCGGTGGCTCTAATACCACCAAATTCACGGCTGATGATGAAAAGCTGACTTGGCTGCGGCAGTTATTGGAATGGCAGAAAGACCTGAAAGATGCTCAGGAATACATGGAAAACATCAAAGATAACTTATTTGATGAAGATGTCTATGTATTTACACCAGATGGTGACGTAGTCGCTTTGAGTCGGGGGGCAACTGCCGTAGACTTCGCCTATCGGATTCATACCGAGGTGGGAAACCATTGTGCTGGTGTACGAGTTAATGGTGAGTGGCGGGTACTCGATTGTCCTCTAAAGAATGGGGATATCGTAGAAATTCTCACCACCAAAAACGCTCACCCTAGTCTAGATTGGCTCAACTTTGTGGTAACAGCCAGTGCCAGAAATCGTATTCGGCAATGGTTTAAGCGATCGCATCGGGAAGAAAATGTGGCTCGGGGTCGGGAACTCTTAGAGAAGGAACTTGGGAAAAAAGGATTTGAAGCCTTGCTCAAATCAGCACCAATGCAAATTGTGGCGGAGCGCTGTAACTACCACAAAGTAGAGGATTTACTGGCTGGCCTGGGTCATGGTGCAGTGACACTCAACTTTGTAGTGAAACGACTAAGGGAAGAACTACACGCTGGTTTAGACAATCAGCCAGAAGAAACTGAAGTGCTCCAACAGTATTCTAGCTCTACCCCCATTAATCTCCAATCCCAACTTCCTAGTAAGACACATCCTATTGCTGGTGTAGAAGGACTACTGTATCGCCTTGCTGCATGTTGTAACCCCTTACCGGGAGAATCTATTATTGGGGTAGTCACTCGCACTAAGGGGATTTCCATTCATCGGCAAGGATGTGTGAATGTGGAAAATGTTTTAGGAGAAAGACTAGTACCGGTCAGCTGGAATCCCACTGATGTCGATAACGGACGTCCCCAAACCTACCCGGTAAATGTGCAAATTGAAGTCATTGACCGGGTTGGTGTCTTCAAAGACATTCTCTCTCGCTTAAGTGACCAAAACATTAATGTCCGTAAAGCTCAAGTCAAAACTCAGTATGGCAAACCAGCTCTAATTGACCTGTGCATTGATATTCTCGATCACCAACAACTCAACTGCAGCTTTGCCAAAATCCAACAAATGAGCGATGTGTTAAATATCCGACGTGTTTCTCAGGTGGAGGAATGTCATTGAAGGTTAGGAGGTTAGGAGGTTAGAAGGTTGAAGGTTAGGAGGTTGAAGGTTAGGAGGTTTAAGGTTAGGAGGTTGAAAGTTAGGAGGTTGAAAGTTAGAAGGTTAACAATCAACAGTCAAGATTTAACTCAACAGTCAAGATTCAACAGTCAAGATTCAACAGTCAAGATTCAACAGTCAAGATTCAACAAACCACTTCTTTTTCTTCTGAACGTCGTCTAGGCACTTCATAGGTGAAGAAATCATGGGCTAAGATGGTATTTGGGAAAATTGCCCGTGCTTCTTGAAGCAAATCATCTAACCTCAGGGGGTTTCCTGGAGCATAACGAGGACTGAAATGGGTCATAATTAGCTGTTTGACTCCTGCACCAAGGGCAACTTGAGCTGCCATGGTAGAGGTAGAATGTAAGCGCTCAATAGCCATCTGAGCGTCTTGATGGGCAAAAGTAGCTTCGTGAATCAACACATCTCCATCCTTTGCTAGTTCAATAGCCTGCTCACAGAAGATAGTATCGGTACAATAAACCACTTTACGACCAGTTTCGGGTACTCCACACAAGTCAATACCCTGAATCTTACGCCCATTAGGTAGGGTAATCGTTTCTCCCCGTTTGAGTTTACCGTAAAGAGGACCAGAGGGAATTCCTAATGCGATCGCTTTTTCTACATTAAACCTGCCCGGTCGGTCTTTTTCACACACTCGATAGCCAAAGGCTGGTACACGATGTTCGAGGGGTAGACAGCTAACGGTAAATTCCTGGTCTTCGTAGACTAAACCAGGTTTTATTGTGTGAACCTTGAAGGGGAATGCCAAATGGGTGCGAGAGTATTTTAGGCAAGCTTGGAGATAACTATCTAAACCTGGTGGTCCATAAATATCAACCCTGTCGATGTTTCCCGCTAAGCCACAGCTTGCCAACAGACCTGGCATACCAAAAATATGGTCACCGTGGAGGTGGGTAATGAACATTCGTCGGATCTGGCTGGTTTTCAGGTCACTCCGCAAAAGTTGATGCTGAGTACCTTCGCCACAGTCAAACAGCCAGACTTCTGCACGCTGAGGTAAGCGCAGCGCTACACTGGACACATTGCGCGATCGCGTTGGGACTCCGGAGCTAGTTCCTAAAAATGTAATTTCCACGCAGCCTGTTGTTGAATGTTCTTGTCTTGACTCTTCTATATATAGTACACAGCCTGAGTCCGATAGTCTCGAAGAGTGGGTAGGATATCACCGGGTCAGCCATCAGCTTTCAGCTTTCTGCTATCAGCTTTCTGCTATCAGCTTTCTGCTATCAGCTTTCAGATTTCAGCTTTCAGCTATCAGCTATCAGCCATCAGCTATCAGCCATCAGCTATCAGCTATCAGCTTTCTGCTATCAGCTTTCTGCTATCAGCTTTCTGCTATCAGCTTTCTGCTATCAGCTATCAGCTTTCTGCTATCAGCTATCAGCTATCAGCTATCAGCTTTCTGCATATGCTTAGATGGACTTTACTGGTGACTTTCAATTCTCATTAATCTCGAAAATTATAGCGTTGATCACAGTCATGAGGTACAGTATTATTTGAAGCTGATTCCCTGTCTTGATGCAGCGCATCCCTATTACCCATTACCTATTACCTATTACCTATTACCTATTACCTATTACCTATTACCTATTACCCATTACCTATTACCTATTACCTATTACCTATTACCTATTACCCATTACCTATTACCTAAAATCCCGAAATTGTGTACCTCATAGCTATGAGAATTGCTATATACCGTTCCCGTAGCGTGGCCATAGGCCAAACAGGTTTATTTGAAGCTGACGGCTGACAGCTGACGGCTGACAGCTGACGGCTGATGGCTTACAACAAATCAAAAAATAAATTTAGTTTTTAGCATTGGTACTACGATACTATTGTTGTTACTGTTGTGTTCTGGAGATATAATTACAAATAGACCGGGAGTGATGGATATATTGTCATTAATTTGGTAGCGATAAAAGGTCTCTAAATGGTAAGATACATCCAAATCTTGACGACTGTTAATATCATTTTTAGCTAGTCTAGGGGGCATTCCAAACACGAAACCTAATTCATTGCCTTCTTTGCCTAAATCGGGAAATGCCATGGTGATAGCCCAAGTCCAGATATCAGCTTTAGCGCCCTTTGAGCCATCCAAACCACTTTGGCGGGGAGAGGATTCAGCGTTGGCATTGATATAACTAAGCCAACCCCCAAGGGCAAAACCAGGACTAAGTCGATATCTCGCTTGTAAGCCAAACCCATTAGCGGAGGTGGCAGTTTGATCACCAAAGGGTGCTTGGGAAAATTGACTGCCAGTACTGCCAGTGACATCAATCCCTGAGTTGGGTTCAGGAGAATAGTAATGGACATAATTCAATCCAATCCCTAAGCGCTGATTTGGTGTTAAGGTTAGCTGAGTGAAAGCACCAAATTGACCGTTAAATAGTCCATTACCTTCGGTGGGATTAGAGATACTAGCGGCACTACCTAAATAAGCTACACTGATTCTAATTGAGTCATTAAATTGATAACGAATAGCAGCGCCACCACCTTCAGCTAGGCGATAAACCGGGTTATGTACTCCAAAACGGGAGAGGGCTGAGACGGGATTGAGGGGGTCTGTAATCTCATCGGCTGACAGACCGGCTGCAGCAATATGAGCTTGAATGCGATCGCTAATCGGGAATCGATAATATAGTTCAGTTAAGACAAATTCCTGGTCTGTATCTGTTTCAAAGTCATAGAGAGTCATGTCTGTGCCATCAAGGGGGTTATTAAATTCAGGCACGTCGGTGGTATCGATTCTAGTGCGTAACAGGTCTTTACCGGTGAAACTGGTATCAAAGGATAATAGGGCAAGACCTGTGAATGTAGTGGTAAGACTATCGTCTTCAGTTGGGCTACTGCAACAAGGGGCAGCTTTGTTACCAGTGAAGTAGTCAATTAGGATAAAGTCTACTTCGCCATTGAGCTTAGTAGTGGTGGAAAACTCAGTAATTTCGACTTCAGCAGTACGAGCGGTGACAGCATCCAGGTTACCACGCAGTCGAGCTAGTTCCAGGGTAAACTCGCCTTGCAAACGCTGGATTGCCTCTAGATC
>NZ_JAAHHE010000270.1:0-8391 GCF_010692525.1 Moorena sp. SIO3B2 | reverse complement strand
ATCGTTGAAATCAGAGTATTTCCTGAGCAATCTAAGTACGATCAATTAGGACAAGCTAAGGGTGATACACTGTGTGAGCAAAAACCAGGAGAGGTAATAATTGAAGCAAGAAGCGACACCCAATGAGATAAGATGCGTTTACCCTGGGGCAACAAGCCAAAATCCTTACATGTTAAAAACTTGTCAAGAGTTCATAATAAAGATGGATAGGCTTACAGCGTTTTAGAGAAATTACAAGTTCTCAAGGCTTTTATTTTTACAGTCAATACTTAGGAGTTTGACTGAAAAAAAACTGGAGCACTAAAGTGTTCCTGATCGAACAAATTAACTGCCTTGGGCAATCGAAGAGTAAACCTACTACCAACACCTCGTTCGCTGTATACTTGCAAGCTACCGTGGTGGGCAATAGCGATCGCATTAGCAATTGCCAGCCCTAATCCAGAACCTCCTGTATGACGAGAGCGATCGCTCTTGACTCGATAAAAGCGATCAAAAATTCGCCCTTGGTCTTCTTGGGCAATACCAATCCCCGTATCTTCTACCTGGATCACCGCCTGTTGGTCGCTCTTGTCTAAAATAACAGTTACTTTACCACCCACAGGGGTGTATTGGATACCATTAATAATTAAATTAGAAACTAGGCGATAAAGCTGCTCAGAATCACCTACAACCTCCAGAGGAGTTGACACTCGCACCGAAGATGTCAGTGTAATTTCGGAAGCGATTGCCAAGGCTGCTAATTCCTCAACTAAATCGCTAACCAGGTCATTGAGACAGCATGTCTGGTGACCTACAGATGCTGGTTGTCTATCTAAGCGAGACAACAACAACAAATCCGCAACTAACTGACTCAGCCGCTGATTTTGACGTTCAACAATTTCGAGAATGTTTCGTGCTTCTTGTTGATCCAAGCTAGGCATCAAAAGTGCTGACTCAACCGTTGCCAGTGTCGCAGCTATCGGTGTCCGTAGCTCGTGGGCAGCATCAGCGGTAAACTGTTGAATCTGTCTGTAGGATTGGTAAATAGGTTGCATTGCCAAGCCTGCTAACCACCAACTGCCACTGCCGACTAAGATCATTGCCATTGGCAGCCCCAATGCCAAGATTAATTTTACCGTATTGAGGTAGTCCTTGAGGTATTGGAGAGAGTGCCCCACCTGCAAATACCCCCAATCCCGCTGATCTTGAGTATGTAGCGATAGAGAAATTTGGTGATAGGAGTTGCCCTTACCATCGGAAAGGGTTTGCCAAGGTGCTTGGTTAAACACCTGGGGTAATCCCTCTGGGTAAGTGCCTGCAATGGCAATTAAACGTCCTGAGGTATCAAATAGCCGGATGTAGTAGTGACCTTGGCTAATAGCACTGAGGATGTGGCGTTGGGAACTCACCAGTGCTTGGGAACAGTTAACTCCAACGATACACAGATTCGGTAAAAGTTCACCAATTATCGGCTCTACCCGTCCCGGTTCCTTGAGCTTCCATTCCAGACTATCATGGAGTGTCCCCGCAACGGATTTTAACTCCCGGTCTGAAGTGACTAAATGGGCATGAGCGATCGCTCTGTAAACACCAAATCCCAACAGGCTCAAAATAAACCCCATGACGATGGCATAGGAAAGTGCTAATTTCCCACGAGTCTGGTTAAATAGCCTATTTTGATTCATTGTTTTTTGAGATTGAGACAATATCCCAAACCATGCACAGTTTCAATCGGAATGCTGGAGTTGATTGATTCGAGTTTCCGACGTAGCAGGCGCATTTGAGCCGCCACTACGTTACTGATCGGTTCTGCACTCACTTCCCAAAGCTGATTGCGAATTTGGTTGGTGGTCATCACCTGATTGGGATGCTTCATGAAATACTCTAAGAGCTGGAATTCTTTATTCGTGAGTGGAATGTCGAGTTTCTCACCATTGGCAGCAAGACGATAAACTGTTCGGTTACCATAGTCTAAAATAAGGTCACCCACCTGAAGTTGTTGGGGCTGGAGTAGGGGTGTTCGCCGGTGCAAGGCTCTAACTCTTGCTAGCAACTCTGCCATTCGGAACGGTTTCACTAAATAATCATCGGCTCCCGTATCCAAACCCATTACTCTATCTTCCAGGCGGTCTTTTGCCGTTAGCATCAAAATAGGTAAGGGATTATTACGATAGCGTAACTGACGCAGTAACTCTAGTCCCGATAGCCCTGGCAGCAACCAGTCGAAGATAGCTAGGGTATATTGGGTTTCGTGGTTGTTTAAATAACCCCAAGCGTCAGTGCCGTTAACAACCAAGTCCACCACATACTTCTCTATATTCAACGCTCGCTTAATTGCAGCACCCAAGTCTGGTTCATCTTCAACTAGCAGTACTCTCATCTGTCTTTTCCCGCTGGATACTTTGTCTATAGTAGCGATATGCGGGAAAGAAAGCGGGGCAGGGTGTACCGGATAAATTAGCTTAAAGCTGCATGCACCTATAGCCAATGTATGTAAGCCTTAATTATAAAACATAGATTGATATAAATATATGTAATCAAAATGAAATTGTGACAGTCATTAACAAATATCAACAAATCAATTTCCTACTGTCATAAGCTGAAGCCTTACGAAAGTCCTAACAAAAAATAATTTCATCGATACCTAACATTTCATCCTGATTTCATATTTGCTTGTGATACTGAATCAAGACGACAGCAAACGACCATCCAGAAACCTTGGGTATCTGGGTAGAGACTATGGTGACTACTTGCACCCTCTGCTGAGCATCAAAAGCACTGATCCATTATGCACAAGACAGAAAAAATCCTGGCTTCAACGTTTACCTTTTTGCTGCTGATAGCGATCGCACCAGTTGCTGTTTTCGCCCATGCCGGGCATGGAAATGAGTTCCAAAGCGGAACCGAAGCCACGAGCAATCCGGAAGGAATTAAGGTAGATGCCACCACCGCTAGTCAAATTGGGATTAAACTCCAATCCGTCTCTAGGCAGTTTTTGGATATTGGGATTAAAACCACCGGGCAAATTGAAACCCAGCCCAACCAACAGGCGCAAGTAACAGCGCCGATTCCCGGTACAGTTGCTAAACTTTTGGTCAAACCAGGTCAGAGGGTCAAAAAAGGTCAAGCGGTTGCTGTCATCTCTAGCTTGGAGTTAATTGAATTGCGGGTTGAGTCTCTCGATAGACTGACTGAAGCTAAGGCAACATTGGGAGAAGCTGAGGCAAATCTGGAACTAGCTAGGGAAAATTTAGAACGTCAGCGTCAAATTGCTGCTGCTGAAATCGATGAAGCTGAAACTCAGCTAGCAGTAGCCCAAGAAGAATACGATAAAGACCTAGGATTAGCAATCGAAGGTGCTCTGGCTCGACGTCAGATGCTAGAGTCGAAAACTAAGCTAGCAGAGGCTAAAACGTTACTGAAAAGAGCATTTAGCCGTCGGGAGGTTCTGGAAGCAGAAGCGGAACTAAAACGGGCTCAAACAGCGGTTAAGGCTGCCAAATCTCGGGTTCAACTGAGCGATACTACCTACAAAACCCGACTGCAACAACTTAGTAATTCTGCTAATGAGCAAGGAAGGGTAACGGTGCTTGCTCCAATTTCCGGTACAGTAGCGCAGTGGAAAGTAACCTTGGGTGAATCGTTTGAAGACGCAGGTGGGCAACTGATGACGATTGTTAACAATAATCAAGTCTGGGCAACTGCTAATATTTATGAAAAAGATTTATACAAGGTAAAAATAGGTCAAAAGGTCAGATTAGAAGTTTCTAGTCTGCCTAATCAGACTTTTACAGGTCAAGTTACCCAAATCGACCCTATCGTGGCAGGTCAGACACGAGTAGTGCCAGTGAGGGTAAAGTTGGATAATCCTGGAGGGCAACTAAAACCAGGAATGTTTGCTCAATTAAATATTCTTACTGATAAAACCAGTGTAGCTACTTTAGCGATTTCTCAAGATGCTTTGGTGGATGCTAATGGTAAACAACTGGTTTATGTAGAAAATGGTCAGAACTTCTATGAACCTGTAGAACTTACTCTTGGTTCAACTTTTGGGGATTTGGTAGAAGTCAAGAATGGTTTATTTGAAGGTGACCAGATTGTGGCTGAAGGCGGGGTGATGTTGTATGCCCAATCCCTAAGGGGTGGCTCTAAAGCTGATCACCATGACCATGAGCAAGAAGAACATAATCATAAGGCAACATCGACTAATGTTAATGTTGCTAGCCTACCCTGGTGGTGGGTTTTTCCTGTAGGAGGGGTAATTACAGCTGGTGCTTTTATGCTCGGACGCCGCACTGCTTCACAATCAAGACCAGCACCTATAGAAATTTCCGATGGGCTGACCAATAATAGCTATCATCCCACTGCTGATGTAAAAGGAAATGCCCAGAGCAATGGGGATGGCTATTTAGATTCGGCCATTCCTAATAGTTTCGTAAACAGGCAATAATCAGCAAGGCTGTAGGTAAGACCAAAATGCTTAACTCGATCCTGAAGTGGTCTATTGCTCGACGCTGGCTAGTTGTAATTGGCGCTATCATCGTCACAGTTTGGGGATTTCGCATTGTTTCCCAAATGCCCTTAGATGTATTTCCCAATTTTGCTCCTCCCCAAGTTGAAATTCAAACGGAAGCACCGGGATTGGCTCCAGAAGAAGTAGAATCTTTAGTCACAATGCCTGTCGAAAGTGCGATCAATGGCATTCCTGGATTGACTACAGTACGCTCCTCTTCGGGAGTGGGCATTTCGGTAGTTAAAGTTATTTTTAAATGGGATACTAATATCTATCAAGCTCGCCAGTTAGTAACTGAACGGTTACAACAAGCTGCTGCCAGATTACCAGAAGGAGTAGAATCACCGCAAATTTCTCCCCTTTCCTCGCCCATTGGTACCATTCTTTCCTACGCTTTTACCATTGACGAAGATGTAGAGACAGGAGATGTCCCCTCTGAAATTGACCTAATGGCTGTGCGTCGATTGGTTGACCGAGATATTACCAACCAATTATTGGCAGTAGCGGGGGTAACTCAGGTAATTGCCTATGGGGGAGATGTACGTCAGTATCAGGTACTGGTTGACCCTGCCAAGTTAACCGCTTTTGATGTTTCCTTAGCAGAAGTTACCGAAGCAGCAGCAGCAGCAAATACTAATGCAGCGGGTGGCTTTCTGATTAGTCCAGACAAGGAACTATTAATTCGAGGCATTGGACGAGTTGAGTCAATAGAGGATTTAGAACAATCGGTGGTAGTGGCACGTAATGGCACACCATTGCTGCTTTCTGATATCGCCGATGTCCGAATTGGTGCTGCATTGAAGCGGGGTGATGGTAGCTTGGATGGAAAAAAAGCGATTGTGGTGCTAGTTAACAAACAGCCCCTGGCTGATACTCCTACTGTTACTAAAGCCGTAGAAGCAGCCATGGAGGAAATTAAAGAGGGTTTGCCGGAGAATGTCAAGGTTACTGTTACTTTCCGCCAATCCGATTTTATTGATGCCTCAATTAAAAATGTCAGGAATGCCTTGCGGGATGGCATCATCATTGTTTCTATTATTCTGTTTCTGTTCTTAATGAACTGGCGCACTGCCATTATTACCCTCAGTGCCATTCCTCTGTCTTTGTTGATTGGGATGATGCTACTCAATCTCTTTGGTTTGGGAATTAATACCATGACTCTGGGAGGACTAGCTGTAGCAATTGGGTCAGTGGTGGATGACTCGATTGTGGACATGGAAAATTGCTATCGGGGATTACGGAAAAATCAGCAAGCAGGAAATCCCCTCAACCCATTACAGGTGGTTTATAACACTTCAGTGGAAGTGCGAGTGAGTGTGCTGTTTTCTACAGTAATTATCGCTGTAGTCTTCGCACCAATTTTCACCCTTACTGGTGTTGAAGGTCGTATCTTTGCACCGATGGGAGTAGCCTATCTCGTATCAATTTTTGCCTCTACATTTGTAGCCCTGACCCTGAGTCCAGCTTTGTGTGCTTTCTTGCTTGCTACTGTACAGTTACCGGAAGAAGAAACTTGGGTAGCGCGCTTTTCTAAAAAACTATATCAGCCATTAATTCGGTTTTCTCTTCATGCTCCCAGTCTAGTTTTGCTAACAGCAGTAGCCGGGTTTGTCGCTTCTATAATTATTTTTACCTCTCTAGGACGAGTCTTTTTACCAGAGTTTCAGGAGCGATCGCTTGTGAATGCTTTCACTCTTTATCCCGGTGTCTCTCTGGAAATGACGAATCGGGCTGGTTCAGCCATGCAACTAGCTCTCAAAGATGACCCCCGGTTTGAGTCAGTGCAGTTACGTTCAGGGCGTGCTCCCGGTGATGCTGATGCTGGTAGTGTTACTCTCGGCCATTTGGATGTGGAAATTTCAGATGAGGGGATGAAAGACCGAAAAGCAACCATTGAGAAACTGCGTGAGGAATTTGCCAAGTTACCAGGGGTAGCTCCTAGTATTGGTGGTTTTATTTCCCACCGCATGGATGAAGTCCTCTCAGGAGTCAGGAGTGCGATCGCAGTGAAAATTTTTGGTCCGGAACTTTCGGAATTACGAACTATTGGTGCTCAAGTTCGAGATGGGATGCAAGATATTCCTGGTGTGGTGGATCTAATTCTTGAACCGCAAATTCCGATCAAACAGGTGCAAATTACGTTTGACCGCGCTGCTGCTGCTCGTTATGGTCTTAGTGTTGGTCAGCTGGCAGAAATTGTTGAAACTGCCCTCAATGGTAAAGTTGTGTCGCAAGTACTGGAAGAGCAACAGTTATTTGATTTAGTAGTGTGGTTGAAAGCCGAATACCGCAATAATCTTAATAGGATTAGCAACCTGCTAGTTGACACTCCCACGGGGACTAAGATTCCTCTTGCCCAAGTTGCTCAGATTAGTTATGGTAAGGGACCCAACACCATCAACCGCGAAAATGTTTCTCGTCTGATTGTGGTCTCAGCTAACGTTGCTGATCGAGATTTAGGTAGTGTAGTTGAAGAGATTCAAGCCACAGTCAAGGAGAGAGTACAATTACCTTCTGGCTACTTTATCCAATATGGAGGACAGTTTGAATCAGAACAACGAGCATCCCAAAATTTACTAGTATTCGGTACTCTGGCACTGATTGTAATTGCTGTTTTAATGTACTTTGCTGTCAAGTCAATTTCAGCAACAGTGATGATTATGCTCAATCTACCTCTAGCATTAACTGGGGGAATTTTTTCCGTTGCCCTCGGTGGTGGTATTGTCTCTGTTGCTTCCATGGTAGGGTTTATCACTCTCTTTGGTGTTGCTACCCGCAATGGTTTACTTCTGGTAGATAATTACAACAATAAATTGGCTCAGGGAATGCCTTTGAGTCAAGTGATTATTGAAGGTTCAACGGAACGATTAGTGGCAATTTTAATGACGGCGTTGACTTCAGCTTTAGGGATGGTTCCTCTCGTAATTGGCACGGGGGCAGGGAAAGAAATTTTACAGCCATTGGCAATAGTTGTGCTGGGAGGATTGTTTACTTCTACAGCTTTAACCTTATTGGTATTACCAGCTTTGTATGCTCAGTTTGGTCGCTTTTTCATATCTAAACCCATCAATTCTGGTATTTCACCTGAAGACTTAAATTCATCCTTTAAACGTGGTTCAGTGGTGGGTCAATAGGTAAGTAGTCAGCTGTAAGCTGTCAGCGGTAAGCTTAGTCAGTATCAACTTTTTTACTGGTTATCAAAAAAATAAATTAGTTTGAAAGGAGTAAAACTATGGGTTCGTGGTTGCAGTCAAATTTAATTGTTCTATCTAGTTTGGGATTGATATTTTTAGCCTCCTGTGGCAATAGTACAAAAGAGACTACTCAAACTACCTCTTCAGAAACTGTCACCAAAACTGAGAAGGTTGATTCCTCCAGCCATGGTGATGGTTACTCCCAAGGTGGTCAAATCATTGAATCTGGCCTTTATCATTTAGAATTGTTGCCTATCGTAGAAAAACAGGGCATTCACTTAGACTTTTTTCTACAACAGGGCGAGGAACACAAAAGTGTATCTAATGCCAAAGTTAAGGCTCAAATTCAGTTACCAAATGGTGAGCAAAAGAATCTAGATTTCAGTTATGACCAGGCTGGTAAACATTACGCCGCTTTTTTACCAGGAAAAGCTACTGGGGAATATAAAGTAGTTATTCAGACTGACATTAACGGAAAAAAAATCAACGGTCGCTTTTCATTTAAACAATAACTATTGTGGGTAAATACATAATGAATCGTTTGGTTAGCGCATTACTAGTTAGTTCTACTTTATTGCTGGCTCAAAGTTGTTCAACACTAGGGCAATCTGGAGATGCA
This sequence comes from Moorena sp. SIO3B2, assembly GCF_010692525.1. Taxonomy (NCBI): domain Bacteria; kingdom Bacillati; phylum Cyanobacteriota; class Cyanophyceae; order Coleofasciculales; family Coleofasciculaceae; genus Moorena; species Moorena sp. SIO3B2. The sequence continues at coordinate 86 of NZ_JAAHHE010000270.1, read as the reverse complement.
TCTGTTGAGGGAGATAAACACCATGGTCACCATAATCACAATGAGCATGGTCATCACCATGGTAGCCATGGTCACGGAAATAAACC
>NZ_JAAHHE010000027.1:50822-62709 GCF_010692525.1 Moorena sp. SIO3B2 | reverse complement strand
ATGCTGTTGAGCTGCACGCTTACGACTACCTGAACGAGCCTTCTCAGACACCTCTAAAAATTGACCGATGGACAGACGATGAGAATCTAAAAAAGACGTCAATTCTTCCTCAGTCATGGCAAACGGGTGACATGACATATCATTGGCAGTTGTTGATATCTGCGCCTTTGTGCGCCAGGTTTCTCCCCAAATAAATAGATGACCATTAGTTTCCCCAGATATCCAACTGCCATGTAACGTTGCCATAATAAGTAAGTTTTGTGTCTTTTTTTGTTATCTAGTCCAGGTTTTCTCGATCAAATTTGCTGAATTTATCCCTTAGGATTAACAGCTATCCTATCTGATTAATAGATTTTATAACAAAGGGAGCAGGGAGTAGGGAGTAGGGAGTAGGGAGTAGGGAGTAGGGAGTAGGGAGTAGGGAGTAGGGAGTAGGGAGTAGGGAACAGCGGATCTGGGAACAGGGAACAGGGAACAGAAATTATCATAATTTATTTAGAATTACTTGAAGTAAGCAAACTTATTATTTTTGGTTATTTTTTGATTATATGATTAGGGGAAAATATATCCAGTTATTTTCCCCATTACATAAAAAATATTCGCTGATCAAAAAAACTTGATAGAGACTACCTTAATTCGATTTTTAAATAACAAAAAACGGTAAAACCTGAAGTAAGAGGATATCTGAAAAGTTTTTTTATACTGAATTTTGCCCCCCTAGCCCCCCAAGCGAGGGATTGCTCGCTTGGGGGGAACAAGAGTCAATTTGCTTCTAAAAGTCCCCCAAAATTGGGGGATTTAGGGGGCTTGTATGTAGCAAATGAGACTTCTCAGACAAACTCTAAAATCCATGGCTATTACTTAGAGTATTCAGTAGTCTTGAAACTCTAAAAAAACGCTGAATTTACTCCACAACAAATTTGGCCACTTTCAAAAAGAAAGCAACCGTAGGCCTAAAGCAGTTGACCCATTAGCCTAACACCATAAAAAAGTATAGCGTTTACTAGTCTAATCAGGTGCATAGAAATTTTTTCATTGCTCCCGACTCCCGACTCCCGACTCCCGACTCCCGACTCCCTACTCCCTTTCCTACTTACCACCCCCCTGAGTGATAAATGCTACGATTGCGACAGAACGAGAACAGTGATCAAACAAAGAAGGAAAAAGTACCGAAATGGTAGAGATAGACAAGTCAATATCCTTTGATGGACGGGATATTAGACTCAAAGTAGGTCTGCTTGCCCCTCAATCTGGTGGTTCAGTAATGATACAGTCGGGGGATACAGCAGTTCTAGTGACAGCAACTCGTGCCCCTGGTCGAGAAGGGATTGATTTTCTACCCTTGGTGGTTGACTACGAAGAAAGACTCTACGCAGCAGGTCGGATTCCAGGTGGTTTCCTCAGGCGGGAAGGCCGTCCTCCAGAAAAAGTTATCCTAACTAGCCGTCTCATTGACCGTCCCTTACGTCCCTTATTTCCCAGTTGGCTACGAGATGATATACAGATTGTAGCAACTACCCTGTCTATGGATGAACAAGTACCGCCAGATGTTTTGGCAGTTACTGGTGCATCGATTGCTGTGTTGCAGGGCAGCATTCCCTTCTATGGACCAATGGCAGCTGTACGGGTAGGGTTACTCGGGGATGATTTTATGATTAATCCCACCTACAAGGAAATCGAAAATGGCGACTTGGACTTAGTCGTGGCTGGTTCCCCACAAGGGGTAATTATGGTAGAAGCCGGTGCCAATCAATTACCGGAACAAGATATAATCGAGGCCATCGATTTCGGCTACGAAGCGGTACAAGACTTGATCAAAGCCCAGCATGACCTGCTTGAGGAGTTGGGAATTGCAATAGTGATTGGCGAACCCCCAGCCGTAGACTCGAATCTAGAAGAATTTATTCGCGTCCGCGCCACTGACAAAATTAAAGGTGTCCTCTCGCAATTTGACCTGGACAAAAATGGTCGGGATGTTGCCTTAGATGAGATTAAAGACAGTGCTGTCAAAGCAGAAATTACCCAACTCAAAGAGGATGACCCGATCCGTGTAGCGGTTAATGAAAATAGCGCATTAGTCGATAAGCTGTTCAAAAGCCTCACCAAAAAACTGATGCGTACTCAGATTGTGGAAGAAGGGGTGCGCGTGGATGGTCGCAAGCTAGACCAAGTGCGTCCTGTCTCTTGTCAAACCAGTCTATTACCTCAGCGAGTTCATGGTAGCGCTTTGTTCAACCGAGGACTAACCCAAGTCCTATCCACGGTTACCTTGGGAACACCTGGAGATGCCCAAACTCTAGATGACCTTAACCCAGAAGATGAGAAGCGCTATCTGCACCACTACAATTTCCCACCCTTTTCTGTAGGGGAAGTCAAGCCATTGCGATCGCCCGGACGGCGTGAAATTGGTCACGGAGCCTTAGCCGAACGAGCATTAGTCCCCGTGTTGCCCCCTCAACACGAGTTTCCCTATGTGATCCGGGTAGTATCGGAAGTGCTCTCCTCCAATGGTTCCACCTCCATGGGCTCGGTTTGTGGTTCAACACTGGCCTTGATGGATTCAGGTGTACCGATTACCAAACCGGTTAGTGGTGCAGCCATGGGTTTGATCAAAGAAGGAGATGAAGTCCGCATTCTCACCGATATTCAAGGTATTGAAGACTTTTTGGGTGACATGGACTTCAAAGTCGCCGGTACCGATACTGGCATCACGGCTTTGCAAATGGACATGAAAATCACTGGTCTGTCCATGGATACCATAGCCCAGGCCATTGAGCAAGCCAAACCAGCCAGACTGCATATCCTAGAAAAGATGCTGGCGGTGATTGACACACCCTCCACAGACATGTCACCCTTTGCTCCTCGCCTCTTAACCATGAAGATCGATCCGGAGTTCATCGGTACAGTCATTGGTCCAGGGGGTAAGACAATTAAAGGAATTACCGAGCAAACTGGGGCAAAAATCGATATTGAAGATGACGGTACAGTTACCGTATCTGCTATGGATGGGGACAGAGCCACCAAAGCTATCAATATCATCCAAGGCTTAACCCGCAAGCTGCATGAAGGGGATGTCTATGTTGGTCGTGTCACCCGGATTATTCCCATTGGTGCCTTTGTGGAAATACTTCCTGGCAAAGAAGGTATGATTCACATTTCCCAACTAGCTGACTACCGAGTTGGCAAAGTGGAAGATGAGTTAGCGGTAGGAGATGAGGTAGTTGTCAAAATACGGGAAATTGACAACAAGGGTCGTCTTAATTTAACCCGTTTGAACATTCATCCGGACGAAGCTGCCGCAGCACGGGAAGCAGCAGCGTTATAACCTAGCTAGGCTAGCTAGATAATGGTGAAGCGTCAGGAGCAGGGAAGCTTCTCAAGACTATAGAGAACAGATGTAGAAGCCTCTGGGGAGTTGGGGGAATAAATTGACCCTACTCTGATGATGCTTCCCTGAACTTACCCTAGGAGTATCCTGTGATCAGGTCAGTGACCAGCAAAAGTTAAACATTTCTGAGATAGCCGTAAGTAAAAGCTTTACACTAAATAATGCATTATGGTTTAGAGATGATTTAGTTAAGCTGTGCGGAAAATTGTTATAGCTGGTAACTGGAAAATGTACAAAACTCAAGCGGAAACCGCTGAGTTTTTAAAGGGATTTTTGCCTGAGGTGGAGCAAACTCCCATAGAACGGGAGGTTGTTCTGTGTGGTCCCTTCACCGACTTGGGTGTGATGTCTGAGCATGTACAAAATACTCGTGTACAGATCGGGGCTCAGAATATCCACTGGGAAAATGCTGGAGCCTACACTGGTGAAATTGCTGGTGGGATGCTCAAGGAAATTGGTGTGCGCTATGTCATTGTTGGTCATAGTGAACGGCGTCAATACTTCGGCGAAACTGATGAAACCGTTAATAAACGCCTTCACGCTGCTCAGCGTCACGGTTTGATTCCGATTCTGTGTGTTGGGGAAACGAAAGCACAACGGGATGCTGGTGAAACAGAAGACATTATTAGCAAGCAGTTGGAAAAAGACCTAGTCAACGTTGACCAGCAAAATTTAGTGATTGCTTACGAACCAATCTGGGCAATTGGTACTGGAGACACTTGTGATGCATCAGAAGCGAATCGAATCATTGGATTAATTCGCTCCAAGCTAAAGGAAGCTAATGTCCCAATTCAATATGGTGGCTCCGTCAAACCCAAGAATATTGATGAAATTATGGCTCAATCAGAAATTGATGGAGTACTGGTGGGCGGAGCAAGCTTAGAACCTGCGAGCTTTGCCAGAATAGTCAATTATCAGTAGTTGTGATTAGTCATGGGCTAATTGTTAATTGTTAATTGTTAATTGTTAATTGTTAGTTAGCTTATTATTAGTTAGTTAATTGGTTAATTGGTTGATTGCAATGGGCAATTTTCAATTAGCAATTAGCCATGATCTATAAGCGATGGATAAAGGAAAATTAACCATCCAGAACTATTCTTTTGAGTGGGGCAAACGAACCTATATCATGGGTATCTTGAACGTTACCCCCGATAGTTTTAGTGATGGCGGAGAGTATTTTACCCCAGAAGCTGCCTTAAGGCAAGCTCAGGCTCTAGTAGATGCTGGTGCTGATATTATCGATATTGGTGGTCAATCCACTCGACCTGGTGCCGAGCAAATTTCCCTACCCGAAGAACTGAAACGAGTTGTGCCTGTGGTAAAGGCAATGGGTTCAGTGCTGAAGATACCGATTTCTGTCGATACCACTAGAGCATCTGTGGCTAAGGCTGCGGTAGAAGCTGGTGCCGATATGGTCAATGATATTTCCGGTGGCACATTTGACCCAGACATGTTGCCACTTGTAGGGCAATTGGGGGTACCAATTGTCTTAATGCATATCCGAGGCACCCCGGTTTCCATGCAAAAATTAACTGATTATCAAGACTTAATTGGAGAAATCTATAGCTTTCTGGAGGAGCGGGTAACTGCGGCAACCGCAGCAGGAATTAAGCGATCGCATATTATTATTGACCCAGGCATTGGTTTTGCCAAAACCGCTGAGCAAAGTGTAGAGATTCTGCGGCAACTGCCTAGGTTTGATGCCCTCGGTCTACCGATGTTAGTCGGAGTATCTCGGAAAAGCTTTATTGGACGCATCATCAATCAACCAGACCCCAAGGGTCGAATTTGGGGAACTGCTGCGGCTTGTTGTAGTGCCATTGCCGGTTCAGCAGACATCCTGCGGGTACACGATGTTGACCAGCTCCGTGATGTCTGCCGTGTTGCTGATGCGATTTGGCGTGTTTAAGTATTCAGCATTCAGCTATCAGCATTCAGTTATCAGCATTCAGCTTTTGAATAAAAGAGGTAAGCATTGGTTTAATCTCTGTTACGTCTGCTGACAGCTGACAGCTGACCGCTAAATGCTTTGATGGGCTTTTCCCGAGAGTTTCAATTCTCATTAATCTCGAACTATTAAATTCTCCCATTCGAGGTTTATTTTAAGCTGACCGCTGACCGCTGACCGCTGACCGCTGACCGCTGACCGCTGACCGCTGAATTATTACATTGTTATTGACCTAATTACTTTCGCCCACAGATTCAGTTTGAAGCAAATCAGTCATGGCTTCGCTCAGTGCTTTTGGATCCATAAAGACGACTTTAGAATTGTTGCTTTCACTTAATTTTTCATTAGCTTCTACATAGCGTTGAGCAATCAGGAACTGTAGGACTTTCTGAGTATTAGCTTGCTCTTGAAGAGCTTTGGAGATCATTTGGATCGACTCCACTGTACCTTCAGCCTGTAAAATTTTGGCTTGTTTCTCACTCTTAGCAGCTCGTTCCTTCTCTAGGGCATCGATAATAGTCTGGGGTGGTTTAATCTCTTGCACCTCAACCCGCATCACCTTGACTCCCCAATCAGCAGAGGCATCATCTAATTGTTGCAATAAGTTCTGATTGATTCTGTCTCGGGAGGCATAAGTCTCGTCTAATTCCATCTGACCAATGGTAGAACGCAGAGTGGTCATGACTAAATTTTCAATCGCCTCATGAACATTATCTACAGCATAAAAAGCTTTGTACATATCTAAAATTTGCCAATACACGATCGCATCGACTTCTACCTGAACGTTATCTTTGGTGATTGCCTGCTGGGGTTCAATGTCCAAAATCTGCTCACGGGTACTCTCTTCTACGGCAATCTTGTCTATAAACGGAACTACATTGTAGTTAAGACCAGGGTCTAGTTTTTTACGATACTTACCAAAACGTTCTACTAGAGCTTCATTTCCCTCTTGGACAACTTTTGTCGTACCTACGGTGTAGCCAAAGGCTACTAAAATAATTGGGGCGAGTATGCTAAGAAGAATATCCATAGTGTTTTAGATCCTGTTAGAAGATTAATCAATTCACGCTTTGCTGCGGCTAGCATTTCCTAGAAATAACTTTATCAATAGAAGAGCACAAAATGTGTGTATAGATAACTTTCACTCTAGCCACCCCTGGGTTGAGTGTCAAAGCTGTTATCAACACTACGGGGAAGCTAACTTCTGTGGATGAGGGGTATTCCCCTCACCATTCCCCTAACCTATACTTAGAAACTGAGAACACAACAGAGGGAAGATCCGCAACAACTAAAAAAGTAGGTTATCAAAGTAGATTTAGTTTAAGCATTCAGCCGTGAGCCATTCGCGAACGCGAATGGCCTTGGCTCACGCTACTTGAGGTGCCGTCAGTGCTCAGTAGTCAGCTGATTTTATTCAAAAGCACCGATTGCGCTACGCGCACGCTGCGCCAACAGTAGCCTGGCCATTCCCGTAGCGTGGCCTTTGGCTGATAGCTGATACGCGACACGCTGATACGCGACACGCTGAATGCTTACAATTTCGTACTAGTCAGTTTTTTCAGCAGCAGATGGCTTGTCTTCTTCAGCCTTGTCCTGATTAACCAGCCATTCTGAGAGGGGGCGTGAGACAGCATACTGAAAGTCCACTGGCACTAACAGCACCTGCAACTGCTCAGATTTGGAATCCAGTGGTAGGACTTGAGCATATAGGAAACTGCGAGTAAAGTCCAAGTTGCCTAAGATCAGCTTCGGACTGTCCTGATTTTTCAGTTTCACTGTTATAGTTGCTGAGGGCTTGTCTAATCCATACTCTGGAAGTTGGTCAGGGCTAACCGTAAGAATGCGATCGCTTTTGCCCTGAGCCAGCAAGTTCAACAAAAAGGAAACAACCGCATCACTAGCTGTCGCCTCTTTGGGCTTTTTCATCCGCCAACCCGATTCTGGCTCACTGGCTCGCTCGAATACTAAGGTCTTGTCATCACTATTAACAGTAAACGATTGAATCTCGTCTTCAGTGAAATTAAATATCGGTTTTTTATTAATTTTAGCAGCTTCTCGCTTTTCAGAACCCTGAATTTCATAAATATATACACCTCCCCCCAGGAGGATGGCACAAATGACTAAAATCAGAGTTGTCCTTTGTAGTTTCATCAGTTTAAACTGCATCGATCTAAACACAGCTTAATACGTTATAGCGGTTCTCAATTGGGTGAGGTACACCTCCCTTGGGAGTAGGGAGTAGGGAGTAGGGAGTAGGGAACAGGGAACAGCGGATCTGGGAACAGCGGATCTGGGAACAGCGGATCTGGGAACAGCGGATCTGGGAACAGGGAAAAAATCTTGTGTAGTTCACAATTATGAGAAACGCTATAGCTAGATCTAGCTAAGTCTTTGGGAGATTGCTAAGTAGTCGGAGATCAATAAACGCGCTCTGTGTAAAGAATTATGAAAATTCCGATCCAAAAAACACTGGTATGGCTATTGGGTGGTTTAGGTATCTCAGGGGTAATCGCGCCAGCCTTGGGATTAGATACATCAATCTCAGAAGCTGGTATTAATGTCTATCGGTTACACCAACCTCCCTATAATTTAACCGGTCGCAAAATTGCCATTGGGCAAGTGGAAATTGGTAGACCTGGATTATTTGGTAAGGATAAGGCCGCTATCAAGAATCGGACAGTAACTCCTGCGGGAGTATTTTATCGCAACACCCCCGCAAAACCGAATACCCATGTTGATGAACATGCGGCTATGGTAGCAGCTGTGATGATTAGTCGAGACAAAGCCTTTCGGGGAGTAGCACCTGGGGCAAAACTCTACGCTTCAGCAGTTGGTTCCCTGTCTAGGAGTGGACAACCGGAAGAGTGCCTCGCGGCTCAGCATATTGCTCAGCAAAATGGCTCCGATGTGCGGGCAATTAATTTTAGTTTTGGTGAATCCCTACAGCGGGACCCGAGGGAGGAAGCGGTGCTGGATGGCAATGCGCTGTTAACTCTATGTATCGATTGGTCAGCTAGGGTGCATGATGTCTTGTATGTGATTGCTGGCAACCAAGGCAAAGGGGGAATTCCGATCCCCACAGATAATTTTAATGGTATCAATGCAGCATACACAGCCAAGCGTCAGGGAGTTTTTAATAAGGTAGACTTTGCTAACTTGAGTGCTTTACCAGTTGGTATTGGTCGTCGTCTGATTCGGCAAGAAATTAATGTTGGTTCTCGCCGCTCGATTAATTTGGTAGCTCCTGGCAACAAGATATCGTTGTATGACCTCAAAGGTAAAGTGACTAAGGTCAGTGGTACCAGTTTTGCTGCTCCCCATATCACTGGTGTTGTAGCATTGCTACAGGAATTTGGTGATTCCGCTTTGCGCAAGCTGCGCTCAAGACAACAAAAACTATTCTTGATGCAGTCCCTCAGAGCGGAAACCCCCAATACCGGGCTGCATCGCTTGTGGATGAATTGGAGTACAGATTCCCGACGCCATGAAGTAATGAAGGCAGTGTTGCTTAATTCTGCTGACAAAATTCAAGATCTCGGTGATGGGATGCTACTAGGCATGAGCCGCACGATTCGGGCAAAGGATAATCACCACTGGTTAGAGTCTGATGCTTACCAAGACCCCAAAATTCCTCTGGATATGCAGATGGGGACAGGACATCTAAATGGGTTTCGAGCTTACCAGCAATTTAAACTCGGCCAATGGAGTCCCAGTGGCATTGGAGTGCCACCAGTGGGTTGGGATTACCGTACTGTGGAGAAATCATCTGATCGGGACTATGTGTTAACAAAACCCTTAGCAGAAGGAAGTTTTATCTCTTTAACTCTGGCTTGGGACCGTTTGGTAGAGTTAGAGGATGACAATAATAATGATGCTTATGATCTTGGGGAGAGTTTTAGCGATCGCGGTTTGAATAATCTTGACCTCTATTTAATGCCAGTCGGAGAAGAGGACATTACCAAAAGTGTCTGTGCTTCTATCAGTGAAGCGGATGCTGTGGAACATATTTTCTGCCAAGTCCCTGCTCAAGGTCGCTATAAAATTCGGGTTCAGTATCAACAACAGGTTAATCAGCCGTCTCAAGCTTATGCTTTAGCTTGGTGGACAGTTCCAGATCCCAAATGATAGGCAACAGAGGCAAGAGGGCTAAGCTGCTAGCTTTGAGCAAAAACTTGGCTCGAAAAATAAAAACTTGATTGGGGATTCATCCCATGGTGCCCTTACGGGTCAGATCTCAAGATTGAAGGCGCTAGAAGCTAAAGTTACAATCTAGCTAAAGTAGGAATGGTAGTTGATTCACAATAGAGTTGGAATGGAGGAAGAGTTTTACTACCGAGGAATAGATAAAATTCGTCAAGGAGACTTGAACGAAGCAATCGAGGAATTTGACAAAGCCTTAGAGATTAATCCGAACTTCGCCGAAGCCTACTATAAACGAGCTATGGCTCGCTTTGACTTAGGGGATCAACAAGGCGCGCTTGCCGATTATACTCAGGCTTTACAAATCAATTCTGAAAGTATTGAAGTTTATTTCGGGCGGGGTTTGGCTCGATTGGCACTGGGAGATGCCACTGGAGCAATAGAAGATGCCAATCAAATACTTAAGATTAATCCTAATCAGCCTGCAGCTTGTAAGCTTCAAGGTAGTGCCTACCGTAAGTTAGGAGATAATCAGGCTGCGATCGCATCATTTAAACAAGCAGCTCAGCTCTACCTAGACCAACAAGATAAATTAAATTGTCGTCGTTGTCTTGAGAGTATCAATCAAATTCAACAACAGCAAATACTAGCTTTAGGTCGAGCCCAGACTAACGATTTTTGCCATCAAGCAATAAATAAAGTTAACACAGGCAAGTACCGAGAAGCCTTAGAGGATTTCAACTGGCTCCTTGAGGTTGACCCCAAAAATGCCCAAGCTTATTGCTATCGAGGTATTGTTCACTGCAAACTCGGTGATTACAGGAGAGCCATTCAAGACCTTGGTCAAGCTATGGAACTAAATCCCCAAGATGCTCAGGTTCGTTACCATCGAGGATTAGTACGAATTGAATTGGGAGATTACCGGGGAGCTATTGATGACTTGACCAAGTTACTACAAAGTAATCCGGAAAATCGGGACGTCTTAATCCATCGGGGTAATGCCTATATCCAGATGGGAGACTATCGCCAAGCCATCGAAGATTATTCCCGAGTTATTACTCTTAAACCCAATGATGCTCAATCATATCGTTATCGGGCAACCGCTCGTGAAAAGTTTGAAGATCTACGGGGAGCATTTGAAGATTATCAACAAGCGGCAAACCTGTATTTCGATCAACAAGACTGGACTAATTATCGGAAACTGCTCGATAAACTCAAACAGCTACAGCCATTACAACTGACCGAGGGGTCGAGCAATCGAGAATCACAAGCACCATCAAATATCAAACCTAGTAGGGAGTTGCAACAAAGACTACTAAGACTGGTAGGAGGACAATCCGATATCGCCACACGCCTACTTGACTTGGCTAAGGGAAAATACCCAGGGATGCCAGAAAAATGGTATTGGGAGAAGGTGATCAAGGATTTAGAACGATAGCGCTATAATAATTGAAATATTGATAAAACTAGCGACAATTAATCATTCAGCTTATGCGCTACAGATGGTGCTACTTGAGGTGCTATCAGCTATCAGCTGTTGCGATTGCTTCAATGGCAGCTTCTAATGCGATCGCAATATGAGTCCAATGGGTTCCTCCCTGACAAAACACAATATAAGGCTCCTTAAGCGGACCATCGGCAGAAAATTCTGACGTACTGCCATCAATAAAAGTCCCCCCAGCCATCACTAACTGACTCTCATAACCCGGCATTGCGGCTGGGACAGGGTCGAGGTAGGAACCTATCGGAGAATGCTGTTGTATCCCTCGACAGAAAGCGATTAATTTTTCCGCTGAACCCAACTCAACTGCTTGAATTACATCCCGACGGGGTACCATCGGTGGGGGATTGACAGGATAACCAAGTTGTGCTATAGTATGAGCGATTAAATGACTCCCTTTGAGGGCTTCACCAACCATTTGGGGAGCTAGGAATAATCCTTGAAACAGCAATCGATTTTGATCGAAAGTCGCCCCACCTGAACTACCAATCCCTGGAGCAGTCAGACGACAGGTCGCCGCTTCAACTAAGTCAGCTTTTCCAGCGACATAGCCTCCAGCAGTAGCAATCGTTCCCCCAGGATTTTTAATCAAGGAACCCGCCATCAAATCTGCTCCTACTGCTGTCGGTTCTTGTTCTTCTACAAATTCCCCGTAACAGTTATCCACAAAACAGATAGTATCAGGATTTTGTTGTTTGACAAGCTTGACAATTTTTTCTATTTCTGATATTGAAAGACTCTTTCGCCAAGAATACCCACAGGAACGCTGAATGAACACCAGGCGGGTATTCTCTCCTACCGCTGTTGCCAAGGCTGACCAATCTAAACTTCCCTCACTAGTTAGGGACAACTGGCGGTAACGAATCCCAAATTCTATTAGGGAACCTTGACCATCACCCCGTAAACCAAT
>NZ_JAAHHE010000027.1:0-50193 GCF_010692525.1 Moorena sp. SIO3B2 | reverse complement strand
CACCGCAGTTTTCAGACACCCAAGTGGTTAGAATACTTCCTAGTTTTGTGTGGTACCATTTCCTGTCAAGGAGGAGTGATCGATTGGGTAGGACTACATCGCATCCATCATTTGCACTCTGACACCCAACCGGATCCCCATGACTCCCATCAAGGGTTTTGGTGGAGTCACATGGCTTGGATGTTGCATAAAATTCCTGCTGATGAGCAAATTTCTAAATTCACTAAAGATATTTCTGGAGATCGGGTTTATCAGTTTTTGGATAAGTATTTTGTGCTTGTTCAAGTGGTTCTAGGACTGTTGCTGTATGCCATGGGTGGCTGGCCATTTGTAGTGTGGGGGATTTTTGTGCGGCTAGTACTGGTGTTTCACTGTACCTGGTTTGTCAACAGTGCTACTCACAAATTTGGTTATCGCACCTATGAGTCTAATGATTGCTCAAAAAACTGCTGGTGGGTAGCCCTACTAACCTATGGCGAAGGCTGGCACAACAATCACCATGCTTATCAGTATTCTGCAAGGCATGGCATTAAATGGTGGGAAATTGACCTGACTTGGATGACGATTCAGTTCCTACAACAGCTGGGTTTAGCCAAAAACGTGAAACTGATTAGTCCTGAACAGACATAAGTTTCCCTAGGGTAGTACCTTGAGTGCTACCCTGCCAGTTGCCGAGCGGCTTCAGTTCTGAGGGCGGCTTAGTTGTAAAACCTCCTGAGCAGCAGAGTATACTCCGGTTTCCAAAGTGCAAGCACCATGGATTTATCCTGTCTACTTCAGGACTTATGACTCTAGCACTGAGGCTTAGGGAGTTTCTGGTAAAATTATAAAATATTAAAAATTCTTAGCTTTTGTTTACAAAAAACGTAAAGTCTGCCTTTATAATCGTATAAGTATTGTTACTAATCTCAAATTGTTCTTATCGAACGTTAACGGATACACCTTAGCAACAACTCCTTAGTGATGCCCCGGATACTGGTCATCGATGACGACCCCGCAATTTCAGAATTAGTCACCATCAATTTGGAGATGGCTGGCTACGATGTTAGTCAAGCAATGGATGGCATCAAGGGTCAGGCTCTAGCTCTGCAACTGCAGCCAGACCTGATTATGTTAGACTTGATGCTACCCAAGGTAGATGGTTTCACCGTCTGCCAACGGTTACGTCGGGATGAACGCACTTCCGATATTCCAGTATTGATGTTGACTGCCCTAGGTCAAACCCAAGACAAGGTAGAAGGCTTTAATGCTGGTGCCGATGATTATCTCACCAAACCCTTTGAACTCGAAGAAATGCTGGCGCGAGTGCGAGCATTACTACGGCGCACAGACCGAATTCCCCAAGCTGCTAAGCATACGGAAATACTGAACTATGGTCCTTTGACCCTAGTTCCAGAAAGGTTTGAGGCGATTTGGTTTGATAAAACCGTGAAACTGACCCATCTGGAGTTTGAACTACTGCACTGTTTACTGCAGCGCCATGGTCAAACTGTTTCTCCGAGCGAAATCCTTAAAGAAGTTTGGGGGTATGACCCTGACGATGATATCGAAACCATTCGAGTGCATATTCGTCACCTGAGAACCAAGCTAGAACCTGATCCCCGCCATCCTAAGTACATCAAAACCGTTTATGGAGCAGGTTATTGCTTAGAGTTACCCAATACAGAAAAGACCCTAGAAGTGACTTCGGCGACTGCCTAGGATGAAATTGGTAATGTCAGAGGTACTACAAATCTACCTTCTTAAGCTAGAGTGGAAAGCCCCCGCCCTTAAGCCGGGGGTAAGCTTTCTCACCGTTAGTCAGTTGGCTAATTCTGATCAAAAATTGATCAAGTTCTAGGGAGCCAAGGCATTGCCCCGCAACAAGCTACCAATTGTCTTCGCTGTAATCTTCATTTGGATAAGAGGATTAGCAGGTACAACGGTTTTATAGAGATAGCTATCGAAAGTCAGCCGCTGCACATCCTTGTCAGCACACATCTCTACAAAGGCTTCTCGGCTAGCATCGGAGTTATAGAAAACTCGTTGTAGAATATCTAGGACTTTGTAGGTCATGCCGTATTTCTTATCCCAGCGCTTCAGATAAAGCTTGAGGTCACTCTCTGTGGGGATACGGCTACCGCCATTAGAGGTTTCCACAATGGTTTCAGCACACATGCGAGCTGATTTAGCCGCAAAGTAAATCCCTTCCCCAGAGGATTTAGTTACTGTTCCAGCAGCATCACCTACCAAAGCTACCCGACCAACTACACGTCTAGGTCTGGGATGCTCAGGAATCGGATGGGCTTCCACTTTGATAATTTTTCCACCCACAAGTTTTTTAGCCGCACGGGCGCGAATCCCTGCTTGTAGCTTTTTGATCAGGGATTGGTTGACCCTCATAGTGCCGGTGCCAACAGCAACGTGGTCGTATTTAGGGAAGACCCAGGCGTAGAAATCAGGAGAGACATCATTACCCACATACATTTCTGCCAGGTCTTGGTAGTAATTCATCATGTTCTCTGGCAAACTGATGCGCTCTTGGAAAGCGATCGCATAATTGTAATCCCCAGCATCAATTGCTTTGGCAACCCGGGAATTTGCCCCATCAGCTCCAATCACCACATCTACTTTCAAGGTTTTGTGGGTTCCCTTGACACTGCCATCAGAATGGTCAGAATAATAGATGGTATAGGGTTGAGAGTTACTGGTGGGAATATCGAGTTTATAAACGGTGCCATTAATTAAGTTAGCCCCCAACTCAGCCGCACGATTGCGCATGAACCCATCAAGCACCTCGCGACGGCACATCCCAATATATTCGTTTTCCTTTTCTATATGGATATCAACTTCAAGATCAGACGGTGAGATCATCTTCATGTTTCTCACTTGCCGGTCAATAATTTCTGGTGGCAGGTCAAACTCACTCACCATACATAGTGGAATCGCACCACCACAGGGCTTAGCATTGTCCAGCTTACGCTCAAACAAATAGGTTTCGATTCCTGCTTTAGCTAACGTCTCGGCAGCAGAAGAACCTGCTGGTCCCGAACCAACTACTGCAACCCTTAGTGCTGGCATGTTTTCTCCCATGGTTTTTTAAGCTACGGAATGCATACTATCATGGACTTTCCTGTGATCTGAAGCTTCCCTAATATTTGGGGTCAAGTTGCAATACACCTTAACAAAAGTTCGTCACATTACTTAACAATTACAGCGGTGATTGGTCATTTTCATCGTTACCGATTAATTGTTAAGATTAATTATTAATTATTAATTATTGTGTAATTTTTAGTAATTGTTATTGTTAATGGTTAATTCTTAATTAGACCGAGCTTAGACCTGTTGGGAAATAAGAGAAAATATCGATAGTGTAGGCAAATCGGTAAAGTAATACCAATTCCTCAAAGTAGGACTACAGATGCAGATGATCCGAGAGTCGAGTTTTGGAACTACTGAATTTAGCGTTGCAGTTTCTTCCGTGCCTGCTGACGTAGCTTCAGGGCATTCCGGTGGTTAGGTTCAATCTGGAGTGCCTTATTTAAAGAAGTGATTGCCTGATTAAAGCGTCCTAGTGTCATCTGAGCTTCCCCCTTAGTCATCCAAGCCTCTGCCAAATTTCGTTGAAGTGCG
Organism: Moorena sp. SIO3B2; assembly: GCF_010692525.1. Taxonomy (NCBI): domain Bacteria; kingdom Bacillati; phylum Cyanobacteriota; class Cyanophyceae; order Coleofasciculales; family Coleofasciculaceae; genus Moorena; species Moorena sp. SIO3B2. Next base: position 46,581 of record NZ_JAAHHE010000027.1, on the reverse strand, counting down.
ATCGCTTTCTCCAAAGCCGTAATCGCCTCAACAGAACGACCCAACTTTTGGAGGGTTATTCCCTGTGAAAGCCAAGCTTCCGTTAAATCTGGCTTGAGAGTAAGGGCTTGGTTATAGAGTCTAAGGGCTTCTACAGACCTTTGCTGTTGGTCAAAGGCTTGACCAAGGCTCCACACAGCTTCTGGATAGTTAGGTTTGAAATGTAAGGCATCATTACAAGCAACAATTGCCATCTCCGGCTTTTGGAGTTTATTCAGACTGTAGCATCTGCCCCAATAGGCTTCCGCAAAATCGGCTTTTTTAGCGATCGCTTGGTCGTATAGTTTGAGAGCTTCCTGGTACTGTCGAGATTTCCGCAACTGCTCAGCTTCCTCTAAAAATTGCTCTTCTGTAACCGTAGCCTCAGTCTTATAGTCAGTCTTATAGTCAGTCTTATAGTCAGTCTTATAGTCAGTCTTATAGTCAGTATTTTCACCAGTCGGTTGAGCAGATAGAAAAGTTTTCCACAGCAGCAAGCTGACCCCCAAGATAGTTATCGATACAGTAATTAACCCCAACTTCACCAATCGTTGCGGAATAGATACTGTTGTCAAGTTAGTTGCTGAACCTCTCGAATGTTCGGTGAGGTCAAGTTGAGGCGTAGTTCTACTTTGACTCCTGGTCATCATTGACGAGTGGACTGTAGTTTTTGGTAGGTTCCTAATGTCGGGAATTGGGAGTTCCATCCCAGACTGGCTTTCCCTGGTAATTTCCTGAGTAGGGATTTCTTCCTCAGCTTCAGACAACAGTTGCTGTGTTGGTAAACTAGCCAATACCTCTAGAGCGTCAGTTGCTGTCCGATAACGGTCACGGAAATCATAGCGCACCATAATGTCAAGAATATGGGCCAACTCTGGGCTAACCTGCTTTGCGTAGTGTTGCCAATCAATTTCACTAGTTATGGGATTTTCCTTCAAGTTTTTGGGATGAACCCCAGTTAATGCCTGGATACCAACCATCCCGACAGCATAGATATCACTGCTAAAGCGGGGCTTTCCTGCCAATTGCTCATGGGGCATATAGCCCTGGGTGCCTATAGAAACCGTTAAATGAGTTTCCCCGGTTTCAGGATTAATCTTTTGGCTACTGACTTGCTTAACAGCACCAAAGTCAATCAGCACGATTTTCTCGTCCCCTTGGCGGCGGATCAGGTTAGAGGGCTTAATATCCCGGTGGATAATCTGTTGTTGATGAACAAAGGCCAATACCTGTAGAATGTCTGTTAATAAAGCAATAACTCGCTCTTGTGAACACGGATCACCCTGGACAAGTTCTCGATTCAAAGGTTGTCCTTCAATCAATTCCTGAACCAGATAAAACTGCTGATCTTCCTCAAAATGTGCTAGTAGGCGAGGGATCTGGTCATGATTACCTAGCTGGTAGAGAAATCGAGCTTCTCTATCGAAAAGGCGTCTTGCCATTTGCAGCGTTGCCGTCTGTTCGGTTTGGGGCAAAAGATGTTTAACCACACATCGGGGTTGATTTGGCAAATGTATATCTTGTGCCAGGAACGTTCGACCAAACCCACCAGATCCCAGTTGGTTGATAATTTTGTAGCGTCCGCCTACTAGGGCTTTTGCAGGTTTTGTCTGTGCAGATAAGCGGCTCATCGAGGGGTTAGTGATGACTACCTAATTATGATTCCAAATTCAGTAAATATACCATTGATTTGGATCCTAAAGCCAGTTATACCACAAAGAAAGTTAACATTACCAGTTGTTTAATTAACCCTCAACTCCCTCGTCTTGGTGCCCGTTCACGCTTAGCTTTTAAAAAGCGCAGGGTCCCACGGCAACATTAACTTTTTCCTTGACTATCGGACATTAAGAGACTTGTCCCTTAATCAGCTCAACTAACGATAAGTTACTCAAATGAGGGAGTAAGCTGTCACCCATTGAAATTGTGCATGGGGCTGATGGTCAGATGGTCAGATGGCGAGATAGTCAGAGGGTAGACCGGCTTTTGCAGAAGTGGCTCGGACTGAAATTTCAATAGAGCTCTGCGGAAAATACTCAATACCTCTGTGCAACTAGCTCTAAAAACGCGATCGCCAATTTCAATTACCAGTCAGTTTCTAGCTAAAAATAGGTACTTGAGCTAATTGATGTTAATAAATCAGCCTTTTAAAGAGGGTTATACTCATTGTTTATTTCGACAAAAAAAGTAATCAATTATTATAACGCCATTATATTGGGGGGATTAGTGCCCCAAATCTTAATCTCAATAACCCCAAATACAGCTAATTATCTGTTCATACTTCCTGGGATTCTTTATCGATGATGTTTTGACAAACATCATATCACCCATCAGCAACCAAGATGCGCTGCTCTACATAGATTTGAATTTGACCATAGCTGAACAAAATCCCATCAGAGTGCATAATACCCATAAGACCAGTATTAAACCAGCCTTAAAACCCCCTACCCCCTTTTAAAATTACCAATTCATCGAGTATGCTATGGCTATACCCTTTTGTCAGGATAGTAGCTTGGCCGCAAAACAAGCGGTTGCTTAGGTCTACTTTCTGAGATCTTCTTCCAGAAGTGGTACAAAAGCGTACAAAGTACGGCTGGCTATCGCCTTTTGGCTCTTAGCTCAGAGATTACCTCTGGGATGATTTATGTCAGTCGATAAAATCATTACCTTAAACCAGTATTTTTCGACCAAACTTTTATAAATTAATCCAAGACTACCAACCAGATAATGCCAACAAAATTTGGTCATTACTGACTTTTAACCTATGGTATAAATAATTTATTTCATGAATACATCTGTCTCAGTAGTTATCACCACCTTTAATAAAGCCCAGTACCTCGAACAATCAGTAAAGAGTGTACTAGCGCAAACATTTTCCCAGATTGAATGCATTATTGTCGATGATGGCTCTACCGATAATACCCGCCAAGTTGCTGATCAGTTAGTCCACTACCACCCAGAGATACAGTACTTTTATAAAGACAATGGAGGGGTATCGTCTGCTCGTAATTTTGGCGCTGATAAAGCCACTGGAGAATGGATTCAATTCTTAGATGCTGATGATTGGATTCATGAAGATAAAATCAGATTTCAATTGAGCTGTTTAGAGGGAACTGGTGATAATGTAGTATTTTACTCCGACTATGAACGGGTCTATGTTGATCAAAACGAAAACATTATTGAAACCAAGCCTCATGTTGTTGGTGCTCTCACCAAAGAACAGCTCATCGAACGACTGCTAATTTGTCCAGATTTTCTGGCAGATTCTCCTTTTCCCTTGTTACAGCAATCGATGCTGTTCAAGAAAAAACTCTTAGACCAGAGAAATTTTGATACTCGCCTGAAAGCCTGTGAGGATCGAGAATGGGTATTAGAACTTCTGCAACGGAACGTCAGATTCGTCCATACTCCAATCATCGGAGCCTATTATAGAAAACACCGCTTCAATCTCACCGATAATAGCTCACTGATGCGGGAGTCTTACATTAAGTATTTTGAAATTGTCTTGACAAATCACCAAAAATTAGTTAGCTTATGCCAGAAAAGTATTAAGTATTTGATAGAAAAAAGTTTTGAGGAAAAAGACCAGGAAAGTTTTACCAGATTAGCTAAATTAGTGGAATTACCAGTAGATCTGCTCAATGGCAAAATTAAAGTTAATCATCGTTGGTTATTAAATTTACTCTATTGGCTCAGAACGATGATACCAAACTTTTTACTATACGAAAGATACCGAGGTCCCCGTTCTCGTAAACTTTTATCCATCATTAGCCGTCGGTCTTAGCATAAACTGGGATAAAAGTCCCGTTCCGTAGAATCAGCCTCAGGATAAATCCTAGAGAGCATCCTGATTAAATTCCTGATTAAATTCCTCCTGTCAACAGCAGCAACACTGTTTGAAATAGTCCCACCATCACTCCTAAAATACCCCCTAAATTCACAATAGCTTGTAATTCACTTTTCACTAAAGTCTGAATCGTGATTTCCATATCTTTTGGAGAAGTAGCGTTTACCCGTTCAACAATCACCTCATCAATAGATAAAATCGGAATCACTTCAGTCATAATTTTTTCCAAATCCTCCTCCAGGTAGCGCTCTATAACCAAAGCGAGTTCCTTGCTAATCATTGTCAACGATGTAGTCATAATTGCTGAATCTCGGAGCCGATTAACAATTAAGGCAGACACTTTTTCCCAGTCAATAGATTGATTTAATCCTTGTATAAATTCAGCACCCCCCTCTTGAATATAAGCACGCACCGAATCCCGCATAGTTTTCCGTAGTTGTCTCACTGTTGACAAAGGCAGATTTTGCAATGAAACATTTTGCAACCATTCCCGCAAGCGATCGCGAGTTCCTAGAGCCACAATTAACTCTTCGATGCGAGCATTAGTCGCTTCTTTTTCGTCAAGGCAAAAGCTTCGCAGGCGGATCAAAGCATTGCGTATACCAAATAAATTTGCCACTACCCAGTATGTCCCACTGGACTTTTCCCGAAAGTCTTCATCAATGATTTGAATGTTGCGGTCAGTTAGGAAATCAATAACTGCCTGTCGCAAAATATCTGGGGGTAGTACTACTTTTAAGATCCACTCAGAAAGCTTCCGAGCTTGTTCTTGATCCAGTCGAAACTCCAATAAAATCTGGTCAAAAACATGGTTAAGTTGGGCTTCTAGGAAATCCTTACGACGGGCTAAGACTTTTAGCATACGTGGCAACGATTCCCCGATCAAGTCTCGGAGAATCCCAGCAAGAATATGAGCTGTTTTCTGTTGCTTATCCGACCGGACTTGATCTAGCGCTAGGTTTAATAGCCACAAGATCGCTCCTTCCACACGTTCAGTATGGAGCAGACGCTTTGCCAAACGCTGTAACTCTGTTGGCGTCAGCAGAGAACCCATAATAGTGTCAGCAACTCGCCTAGCCAGCCGTTCCTGGTTGCGAGGAATTAAACCTGGTGTAAAAGGTAGCTGACGCTTACCGATGTAAATTGGTCTGTAGGGACGGAACAACATTTTGATGGCTAAATCATTGGTGAAATAGCCAATAATTCCCCCAGCTATGGGAGGAACAAACAACAATAATAGGTTAAACAGATCCAAAACAAAAATCGAGTTGTGTAGAACTTAAAAAGCAGGTAATAGGTAATTTTAAAGTATGATGGAGAAAGTATGAAGTAAACTAGTTATAGCATTTATTAAATAGGTGAGGTACCCCGCCCTTGGAGGAGTAGGGAATAGGGAATAGGGAATAGGGAATAGGGAATAGGGAATAGGGAATAGGGAATAGGGAATAGGGAATAGGGAATAGGGAATAGGGAATAGGGAATAGGGAATAGGGAATAGGGAATAGGGAATAGGGAATAGGGAAAAAATCCTCTGTACCTCATTACTATGAGAACCGCTATATATGGCTGCGGTCCCTTAACAATTAGTAGGTTTGAGCATTAATTCAAAGATGCACCATCCCTCACCTTTATCATTATTGCTGCCTTTACACTTGCTATCTTCATCTTTTATACTTCAAGAATTTATTTAATGCCCAATCTCTATTGTAGGCTTTTTCCAAAAGTGACATCCTGCTACACTAAACCCGAACGGGATATAATACACATTGCCGTTGATGGCACTGTTCGTTTTCTTTTTCTTTAAACCATGACTGAAGTACCACCAGGCTCTCCTGAAAGTCACCCTCAAACCAATTCAGAACAGATAAATGCTGAAGATTTATTAACCTTACTGCGGCGCAAAGAACGTAACTGGGTGGAGTGGGGTCAAGCCTGTCAGCAGCTACAAAAAGCTGGCTACAGTTCTCAGGTAATTTTTGAAGAAACTGGGTTTGAGCCAATTCAACAGAATCAAGTGATGGTGGCATCTCAGGTTTACACAAGTTTGATTACAGTCGGGGTGTCCGATGAAGTGCGATCGCGTTTTGAGAGTACTGGTAGCGATTCCCTGTACGAGTTGCGGATTCTCACCCAAGAGGAACGAGCTGCTGCTGCTGAATTTCTCGTTGCTAGAAACTTGAACTCCGAAGGAGCCCATGAAGTTGCCAAAGCACTCAAGACCTTTTCCCGCAGAAGCCGTCCACCGGAGGGATTCACCAATCATCCTGGTGATGCTGTTGCCTATCAGTATTGGAAACTTGCCAAACAACACAATGATTTGCAAGAACGTTCTCGTTTGATTGCCCGAGGCTTGATGTTTGCTCATACTCAACAAGCCCGACAACAAATCGAAGAATTACTCACAGGAGCATTTGGTAGCACTCAGCGTCCAGCCCCCAGATTACCCATATACCGCCTTGAAGCTGAAGAAGATTTGCCCCGTTTGCTTCCGGTAGTGGGTGCCTTACCCCTGACAATAGCTGATCTCAACCAGGTTCCTAGAACTGACTATAAGGGCACTTTTAGTATAGTTAAGGGGCTTCGAGAGCAGATGTTCGCCGCAGTACCGGGCTGGCAGGTAGTTTTGAAGGCACAAGATCCAGTGGTGATTTTGTGTAACAGTAATCAGCTGCCTATTCAACAGAATAACAAACCTGAAGAGATTTTGCTTATTATTGACCGCTCACAGCAGCAGTGGGATGGGGACAGCTACTTTTTGGTTGAAGAATCAGGACAGTTAGAGATTAAGTGGTTTCCAGATTCTCCTGATATTAGTTTTTTGGGACGCCTCATCCTAGTATTACGACCGAAAAAAATTCTGGATGAAGCATTAAGTCAAGATGTCTGGCAAATTGATGAGTAATTAGTCATTAGTTATTAAGTTAGTTAATTTCTGTTTTGTTGACTCTTGACTCTTGGCTGTTGACTCTTAAAAATTACCCTCAACAAAACCCTTTTCATCAGGCTCAAGTAGTTCGATTAGCCAGTACTGCATAGAATGGATCGCCTAAAGTGATCCCAAGCTGTAGCAGAAAAGTAGGAAGCGGGGATGGTCGAGCAACAACCTCAGGCGAACTAAATCCAGGAATAGACTGGTAATAGGTTTTCACTAACTCCACTCGACTTGTCTCGGTCCCATCTCGCCAGGACTGAATCGCCTTTTGAAAAAACATTCGGTTAGAAAAGCTAATAATTGCCATTCCCCCTGGTTTTAAGACACGATGAATCTCAGCAAAAACTTTTTCAGGGTACTGAAGATACTGAACTGAAACAGCAATCAGCACAGCATCAAAGTCTTGGTCAGGCAATGGCAATTGCTGGTTTTGATTCAAGTCTTGGATAAAGTAGTGATTAAGTCTAGGATTTTTGACCAATTCTTCCAGATTCATGCCATGCCCCTCAACATGAGCAAACTCCATGTCTTCTGGTAAGTGAGAAACCCAACTGCTCATGAGATCCAGGATTCGCGTGTTGGGTTGTAGTCGTTCCCGGTAGAGGTTTACCAGCTGATCGATAAAGCCCTCATCGACATGAGTCACAAACCGTGGAAATGAATAGAACAGAACATCATCGCTCTCATCCAATTTACTGCGTTGAAGGCGCTGGTAGATCATTTTATGATATGGTACGTATCTTGCTCACGAATATTATAAAGATTTATGAAGTTTATGGTAAGTATTTCTGAGTTTGGGTTATTGCAAGGAATATTTTGAGGCGGTTAGACAGGATTCTACAACAAAAATAGGGAAGAGCATTAATATCTCTTCCCCATTGTTGATTTTTGTATTGATTTTGGTTGTCTTGGTTTCGGTTTTGGAGTGCTTTCCGACTTTCCTTAAGCTTCCGGCGCAGCATCTGAGTCTGTTTTTTCAGTTGTTTGCGCCGTGCAGAGCCGATACTTTTTAGCTACCAGAATCTACCAAAGGTAAACTCTAGCTCGCCAATGCAAGCTGATTTCTCAGCCAGGGGGTATCTCCCAAAGCCCTCAGGAATATCCCGCGAGCGCCATAAAAATTTCAACAAATTTGGTTCCACCGGGAACTAAGCGCAACTATTAAACCCTTGGTTTTCGGCTTTAATTTAAGTTACATAATAATCCCTGTCGGTGTTACCCTAATTTAAGTCTAACAAATAATAAGAGTTTTTGCTAGACTCTGCGACATTTTCTCTAGCTGTTTACTAACCCTTAGTTACAGTGGGCGGGGAGAGACTCGAACTCTCATGACCATAAGGCCGCCACATTTTGAGTGTGGTGCGTCTACCAATTTCGCCACCCGCCCGTTTGGGCATCTCCTTTATTATAACTAATTAATCGCTGATTTAACAAGGACTGATAAGATTGAGAACTTGCCCAACGGTCAATTTCTCGCGCCCGTAGTACAGGTAAGGGATGGCTCAGTTGAGAGATCTGCAATTGTTGGAGTACTTGACCCAGCTCAGTATCACCAGCGCTATCGTAAGCTCTAGCTTGAGTAATAAACGCATCTAGGTTAAGTTGTGGTGCCAGAGTTGGCGAACCACCAGCCAGTTTCATCAATACAGACATGACCACTCTCGGATTTTGAGTAGCCAGTAAAGCAGCGCGATCGCAACTAAATTCCGCACATCTTAGCCACTCTAACATCTTCTCCTGTATGCTTTGAGCAATGAGCATCCCCCAATTGGGAATTAAACTAGCCGCTAATACCATGATATTGAGCGGTGTCAGGTACACCCCATGTTCACATTTGAGATGACCCAGTTCATGGGCAATAACCGCCTGAATTTCCTCTGGTGTCAGGAGATCAATTAAAGAGGTGTGCAAGACAATGAAAGGCTGTTTACCCCGCATAGCGAAGGTATAGGCATTGGGAGCGGGATTTTGCTGCACATAAAGCTGAGGCGGCTCTAAATCTAAAGTTGTGCAGGCATCTTCGAGTAGTTTATGAAGATGGGGCAGTTGATTTTCTCCCACCAAGACACTAGCAGCAATATTGTTCAGGTAAAAAAACTGTTCCGCCACAGGACCTAGTAAATTTCGCACCACCAAGTCTATCCCTGGCAACTGTTTCAGGGCTGTGGTTGCTTCCAAATCTAGGGGATGACGAAAATGATCTGCCTTCAGACCAAATAGTGATGTTTTAGTCATTAGTCATTACTTATTACTCTAGGACTTACCCAAAATCTCTGGCTCAAGCCTAATCTATTGTAGGGGTACAAGCTTTGCGGCCTAACTAGATATAGCGCTACCTATAAGCGCAAACTATATAGCGCCACTACCTAAGTCCTCTATTCCTTGGTGGTGGTCTTGAACTGACAGACTTTCAACTAACCATGCCCTAAACGCTAAACGACTTACCACAGCCACAGCTTTGATTGGCATTGGGGTTGGTGAATTGGAATCCACCACCAATCATAGCATCGCTGTAATCCAGTACCAGACCGTAGAGATAAAGCAGACTTTTTGGATCACAGATTATTTTGAAGCCATCGTAGTCAAAGATTTCATCATTCTCCCGAATGTTACTAGGTTCTTCAAAATCCATCATGTAAGACAGTCCTGAACAGCCTCCCTGGCGAACACCAACTCGCAGGTAAAGGTCTTTTCCTTGACTTTGTTGCAGGGCTAAAACGTGCTTTAGAGCTTTGTCTGTCAGTTGAATACCTTTTTGCTGTGACTCAGTTGCTTGTGCCATTGCTTACTTTTGACTCCTAATTTTGCTTGGTCTTAAGTTGTTGTGGATTTTAAAGAAAGATAATTATCAGGCTCTAACCCAAGATTTAGCTTAGAGTGTCTCATCAAACTAGATCCTTCACAGCTTATAGCTGAATCAGCTCTGCCAGTTCACAGTTTTGTTGTTTATCGATAATTATCTAATTTGCGTGAAATGGGAATTATCGGGGGTTTAGATTTTAATTGTAACGAGTCTTTAGGCTACCATGCATTAATCATTCTACGTTATGGTTTAACCTTCCACCGTGACTAAGATACTGGCTAATCTCTTCTTCACTAACTCGGTAACCACAGTTAATAATCATCTTCTGTACTTGTTGGCTGCACTGCACCCCTTGCTCAGATATACCCAGACAGTTATAAACTGTCCTGAGTTGAGAGAATTCAGCCTTTTCATGGAACAAGCTCTCCCCCTCCCCAGGATGGGCGATTTCTTGCCAAAGTCTTAAGGCTTGTAAGTGATACGCTAAGGCATGGGGGTAATTTCCCAAGTGGTAGTGAACCGCTCCGATATAATCCAAGCTTCTGGTGTTACGATGAAGTGATTTACTCAGTTCCTGACCAATCTCCAAAGCTTGATGATAGAAATCCAATGCCCGTAGTTCCTCACCTAGTCGGAAGTAAACTGTGCCAATCCTCTCAAGAGTAGTTAACTTCCGACTAGAGTAACCAGAGGATGTTTTTTTTTCGTGAATGCTTAGGGCTTGCTCCAAGACAGCTAGAGCTTGACGGTATCTTCCAAGCTGGGTATAAGCTTCCCCTATATTTTCCAGTGCTCTGCCTTCGCCCTCAACTGAATTGCCCGAGTTTTGAAAAATCTTCATCGCTTGGCGAAAGCATCTCAGAGCCAGTACTGGTTGATGCCAGCTATTGTGAATTTCCCCTAGGTGATTAAGGATTTTAGCAATTTCTGAATGATCTTGAGTTTTTTGGAAAATCCTCAATGCTTTTAGATAAACCTTAAATGCCTTATCATCCTGGTTAGTCTGGCAATAAGCCATTCCGAGATGATGAAGAATGACGCCTAAACTCTTGGGCGAACCAATATCATTGGCCATTTGTAAACTTTGCTTGAGACACTTGATTCCCCAGGCATACTCTCCCAAACGGCAATGAACTAACCCAATGCGTTTGAGAGTATCCACTTGACCAGCCAAATCTTCCTTAGTTTGACAAATTGCTAAGGTGTTTTGCAGTGTTTTGAGTATATTTTGTAACTGACTTTGGCGATACTTACGAGGTTGAGGCTGGACAGGGTCATCTCCTGCACTCTTGTTTTGGTGTTGCTCGACTTCCGTTTCAACTAGATTCTGAACCAGATGTGCCATAGTAATATTGCTCCCTGATGTAGATGGGGGGGATGATGGAGCCAAAGAAACTTGAGTAGCCCATCTCCCTTGCTCATTTTCAGCAGTTATGTCTCTGTTTTACCTCGGTTACCAGAGATAAGATTACTCACAACTTGCTGTATATTCCTAAATATATTTTTCAGTAAGTTAAGGAAATTATTGAGCTATTTATAAAAATTAACATCAGTAGCCTGTGCACACTAATCTGGAAAGACCTAGTTGCCGTCATACATACTACCTTCTTTCCCAATGTCCCCCTCAACAAGTTGCCGAGGATGCGCTTCTTGAAGCGAACTCACTCTCAAAATCTGTCCGGAGAAGCGTCATACCTACTCGAATAAGGAAGTAGTAGATGCACCCTGATCACCGCCCCCAGCTTTTACAGCTTGGGGGTTTCCTGATTTTTTAAGCTATTCCTCTGGTGTTCAGTTTTCTGAGCAATAACCACTTATTTCCCCCGAAGAGTAGTAATTTCTTTAAGCCTCAGCTAACACAAATAAACTCAAGCCTCAGCTAACACAAATAAACTCCCGCACCTGCTCTAGATAAATCCCTGGAGCCTCCAACATCGGAAAGTGAGCTGTATCAGGAATTTCAACATACTTGACTTTTTGACTTAATTGTGATGCTCTACGTCCTAGTGCTGAAGGAATAATTTTGTCGTATTCACCAGAAACTAGCAGGGTTGGCACCTTTAACTGAGCAAACTTATTAGGCATTACCTCCGCCGCATACTTACTAACCGCAGTCAGCATTGTTCCCAAAGCTGCCTCATGATCTGCCATTAGGTAATCTGCCAAAAAATCCCGGCTCACTGCCCTAGGTAGGGGATGGTGCAAAAATCGCATCATGAACAGTGTACTGGCCAAGGGAATATTTAACAACCAACCGGGGCGGAACTTTACTACTAACTCACCAACTTTGTGAAAAGCGGTGAAGGATTTCTCGTCATAATCAAAAACACCGCTATTATTCAAAATTGCCTGCTCAACCCGCTCAGGATAACGATTGAGAAACATGGTAGCAGCAGATGCGCCTAGGGAGTGGGCATTGATATAGATACGACTAACTCCCAGGGTATCTAACAACACCGCTAAATCTTCAGCATAGTCCTCCATCTCATAGGTCAAGTTTGTCCCCTGTTGGGGTAATTTTGACCTACCAAACCCCTTTAGGTCATATAGGAGGCAGTCAAAGGTATTGGATAGAGCTTTAGCGGTACTTTCCCAGTAGCGAGACGAACCACACCAGCCATGGATAAATACCATCACAGGTTTATTTCCACAAGCTGTTGACTTCTTTACCCATTCATAGTAGTGTTCTACACCCCGAATTTGAATGTAAGGCATTTTTCGACCTTTGTCCTTTGTTAATTGAAAATCAACAATCAAAAATTAATAATAAACAATTAACAATCAACAATTAACAAGCAATAAATTTTATTTTGACCAATGACAAATGAAAAATTACTACTATGCTACTACTATGCTGATTCTGGCTTTGGCAATGAAGAAGGATGAACCAATAGTTCAGCAGTGGAGCGCTTCTCTACCATTTCCCTAGTGATTGTACAGCGAGTGACATCCTTACGAGAAGGCAACTCGTACATCACTTCCAGCATCAATTCTTCCACAATGCCCCTTAACGCCCTAGCACCAGTTTTACGACGGTAAGCTTCCTGGGCCAGCGCTCGAATTGCATCTGGCATAAACTCCAAGTTAACATTGTCCATCTTCAACAGCTTCATATACTGTTTGACCAGTGCATTCTTGGGTTCTGTCAAAATTGCCATCAGGGCTTCCTCATCCAGGGGTTCAATGACCGCTACCATTGGTATGCGACCAATGAACTCAGGAATCATGCCGAATTTCACCAAGTCATCTGGCTGCAAGTGTCGCAGAATATCTGCTGTGCGCTTTTCCTTCGACTGATTCTCTCCAGGCTGAATAAATCCCATGGAACGCTTGCCTAGGCGTTGCTCAACCACCTTATCCAAACCAACAAACGCACCACCGCAAATAAACAGAATATTGCTGGTGTCAATCTGAATGCAGTCTTGATAAGGATGTTTGCGTCCACCTTGAGGCGGGACATTAGCAATTGTTCCTTCTAGCATTTTCAGTAATGCTTGCTGGACTCCTTCCCCAGAAACATCCCTGGTAATGGAGGGATTTTCACTCTTGCGGGCTACCTTATCGATTTCATCGATATAGATAATCCCTCGCTGGGCTTCCTCCACATCCAGATCTGCCACTTGCAATAGTCGCAGTAAGATGTTTTCTACATCTTCGCCAACATAACCAGCTTCTGTCAGGGTTGTGGCATCTGCCACAGCAAAAGGCACATCTAATATTTTGGCTAAGGTTTGGGCGAGTAATGTTTTACCACAACCAGTAGGACCAATTAGAAGAATGTTGGACTTTTGTAGCTCTATGCCATCATCGATTATTCCCTGACCCTGACCCTGAGCTTTAGATTGGAGCAAGCTTAGGCGCTTGTAGTGGTTGTACACAGCAACTGACAGAACTTTTTTGGCTTCCTCCTGACCAATCACATGGTCATCTAGATACCGTTTAATTTCCCTGGGTTTGGGAATCTGATTCATGGAAATGCGGTTGGCACGGGGACGACGTTTCTTGGCAGGTTCTGGTCGAGGAGCAGGCTGGGGAGCAGGCGCACCGGAATCAAGTAACTCCTCATCTAAAATTTCATTACATAAATCAACACACTCATCACAAATATAGACTCCGGGGCCAGCAATTAATTTGCGTACTTGCTCTTGAGACTTACCGCAGAAGGAACATTTTAGATGGGAGTCGTATTTAGACATAAGAAGCCTCTTTCTAGATAGAAGCGACAGCTGCTTCCTGGTTAGGAAGATTCTGCCGGGAGATCACCTGGTCAATTAAACCATAGTCTTTAGCTTCCGCCGCTGACATGAAAAAGTCGCGTTCGGTATCTTCGGCAATTTGCTCCACCGGTTGACCGGTGTGATTAGCCAGTAATTGGTTAAGGGTTTGCTTGTGGTATAGAATTTCCCTAGCTTGGATTTCTATATCCACCGCTTGTCCCTGAGCACCGCCTAGGGGCTGGTGAATCATAATCCGAGAATTGGGCAATGCCATCCGTTTACCAGCAGCTCCCCCTGCTAGGAGAAATGCGCCCATACTAGCAGCTAAGCCATAGCAGATGGTAACCACATCAGGGCGCACTTGCTGCATCGTATCATATATTGCCATCCCTGCAGTTACCGAGCCACCTGGGGAGTTGATATACAATTGGATATCCTTTTCCTCGTCTTCAGCTTCTAGGTATAACAGCTGGGCAACAATTGAGTCAGCTACCACATCATCGACCTGGGTTCCCAAAAAGACAATGCGTTCTCGCAGCAGCCGCGAATAAATGTCAAATGCTCGTTCTCCCATTCCAGACTGCTCTACCACCATTGGTACAACAGTACTACTGGAGGTGATTTGGTATTGGTCTAGAGAACTTAAGCTGGTGATTGAGGAATGAGGGGACACAGATTGCAGCATAGGATACAACTCGTCAAGACCTCTCGATTTATTAATAAAGGTGCTATCTAACAAGGGCACGAATAGGCATAAAGTCAAAGTCTCTATAGAAACTATTATGCCTTAACTGTTTGCTTGTTGGTGCAAGAGTTTACGGTTAGAGAGTTGAGGCTTATCTACAAGCCTAAGCTGTTGAGCTAAGGTGTGTTTATTCTAAGCAATCTAAGCTGAGCCTTGGGTTTCAGCCTCAGAATTATGAAAGTTAAATCCGCAACAGCTTAGCCACTCACTACCACTTCCCCTGGGCAAATCACCAACAAGGCCAACTCTAGGATTTACTCAGAAACTGGTTCAGCTGGTACTTCAATGGTCTGGGAAGCCGCATCGGTTGTTTCTAGTTCGGTTACTGTAACGGCCGTGTCTTCTGCTTCAGTTTCTTCTTCTTCGGTGATGGTTCCTTTGGGAACCAGCTCTATAGTACCGTGATCTTCTAACCATTTAATGGCTTTGAGTTTGAGCAAATCGGACTCGACGAATTCCCTCAGCCGATCCGGATCTACCTCTTGACCAGCCAACTCCTTCATCAATTCTTTACTTTTCGCTTCTATTTCCGACTCTTCAACGGTTAGGGATTCACGTGTAGCTATTTCCTTAAGGGCTAGGGATTGTCGGAGGCTTTGGATGGCATCAGGACGTGATCTTTCTCGCAGCTGTGGTAGATTCTCTTCGGTAAACAGCCTTTTGACATCCATTCCCAACTGTTGCATCTGGATCGCTGTTTGGGTCAAAATTGTTTGGAGTTCCTGGTCAATTAGCGTTTCAGGCAAGTCAACTTCAACCTTTTCCAGGAGAGCGTTGATTAAAGCCTCCTCCTTGCTGGCTTGCGTTTCTTGATCAGCTTTTTCCTGAAACTCCTGCTGTAAATATTCCCGTAACTCTGCCAAGGTTTCTTTATCACTAACTTCTTGAGCGAAGTCGTCATCTAACTCTGGCAGCTCTTTTTCCTTGATTTCTTTTAGGGTGATGCTAAAGACCGACGACTTGCCAGCTAAATCTTCTAGGGGGTAATCTTCAGGAAACGTTACTGGTACTTCTTTATTCTGATCAGGATTCATACCAACGATGCCTTGAAGAATGTCCTCTAGGAACTTGCCTTCCCCAAGTTCAATTTCAAAATCCTTAGCCTCACCGTTAGGTATTACTGAGCCTTCATCCTCTTCGCTATCACCAGTAAATCGACCGACATAATCCACCACGACCACATCTCCCATCTGAGCTGGGCGTGATTCCACTGGTACTAGGGTAGCCTGCTCAACACGCCGTTCTTCGAGAAAATTCTCGACGGCATCCGGTTCAACCTTAGTTTCCTCAGCTGTCACACTTAAGCCATTGTATTCCCCTAAATTAACCAATGGTGGCACATCGACCGATGCGGTGAAGGTTAGGGGTTCCCCTGGTTTGAACTGGCTGAGCAAATCTTCTAAGGTAGAGGTTAAATTATAGTTCCCTAGTGCCTCAATTTGGGCTTGCTCAATCGCCTGCTTTAGACTACTGTCTAGCAACTCTTCGATGGCAGCAGCTTTTACCTGTTGGGCACCAAGACGTTGTAGCAAAACCTGACGGGGTACCTTACCTTGGCGAAACCCAGGAATTTTGACGGTGCGGGAAAGGTTCTGTAAAACCTTTTCATAGGCTTGTTTGGTCGTTTCAGCCGGAATTTCAATTTTCAGACCAACCTGGCTAGCGGGAAGTTTTTCCTGAGTTACTTTCATTGACGCTTGGGTGTGAAGAGTTAATTGTTTAATGAGTCGGGACAGTGGATAATCAACCAGGCTGAATCAAAGATTCGACCTGGGGACTCCTATATTACTTTAGGTGTTGCCTGCTTCGACCAACAAAATTCACCAAAAAGATTTACATTGTTTCAGCCAAGGTATTTATCCACATGCACTAGTTGCCCTAGCCGACGCGCCATCAGGGGGTTTGGCAACAAAGTCGCTAGCCACGAATTTCTCAAGGGGTTTGAGTCAAAACGCCGATCTCCAAAGGAGTAGAGGTGAACATTAACCGTTATCGAGTATCGATACAGATGGACAACCTCTACTTCGGATTGAACTAGACGGGAGAATCCAAAGCAATTATGGTATGCTGATCCTAACAACCAGTAAAGCGTGAAGCACATCTACCAGTTCCTTTACGGCAGTAGACAGAACTATCTATAGGTGGTTACTACAGCCTTTAAGCCAGCTCTTAGTCGATCAGAGCTTTTTAAGTGTACCTAACACGCCAGTCGATGACTCTGGCCCGGGCTAAATAGGGCAGTGTGAGCGATTACACTCGCGCTAATTGATAAGTTTATTATTTATGTGGTAATTCCAGGCATTTTATTAAGACGCCAAGGGAAGATAGGGAACAGGGTAAGGCCAAGAATCAATAAGGAGGCATTATTATCAACAATATTGAGACAAAAGTGCAATAGTACTGAGAATCAAGGCTTATTATGGTCATAACCCTTGGGCCATATCACATTTTGGATCAATTTTTATTGCGCTTACCCTGCTATAGCGAACCGTTATCAGAGGTTAAATACCTAGTAAGGGAAAAAAAATTTAGATACTCTTAAAGAATGCACTGATGAAATTATCAAAATATTTACTATGTTGAATTGAATGAGTGGAGGAAAGTCATTTGTCTAGTCAAGTTCGCGTTGCCATCTTAGGCGCAACGGGTGCCGTAGGTGAAGAATTACGGTTACTCTTGCAAAGCCGAAACTTCCCACTGGCTGACCTTAAGCTGTTAGCCTCACCCCGCTCTGCTGGTCGTGTCATCCCCTTTCAGGGAGAAAAGTTACCAGTGGAAGCGGTGGGAGAGCACTCTTTTGATAAGGTAGATTTGGTCTTAGCATCAGCTGGGGGGGCAACGTCGAAAGCTTGGGCGGCTATTGCTGTAAAAAGTGGTGCAGTGGTCATTGATAACTCCAGTGCCTTTCGGATGGATCCACAAGTGCCTCTAGTGATTCCGGAAATCAATCCAGAGGCAGCAGCAAATCATCAAGGAATTATTGCGAATCCCAATTGCACTACGATTTTAATGGGTATGGCAGTATGGCCATTACATCAGGTACAGCCAGTAAAACGCATAGTGGTAGCTACTTATCAATCCGCTAGTGGTGCTGGAATGAAAGCAATGGAAGAATTAAAATTACAGACTCAGGCAATTTTGGAAGGAGGAACGCCACCAACAGAAAGCTTTCCTTATCCCCTGGCATTTAACTTGTTCCCCCACAACTCCCCTTTAAATGAGCAGGGGTACTGTCAGGAAGAAATGAAGATGGTCAATGAAACCCGCAAAATATTTAATGCTCCACAGTTAAAAATTAGTGCTACCTGTGTACGGGTTCCCGTACTGCGTGCTCACTCAGAAGCAGTTAACTTAGAATTCGACCAACCCATGCCAGTGGCTCAGGCAAGAGAAATATTAGCCACTGCCCCTGGAGTAAAACTAGTAGAAGATTGGCAGGCGAACTACTTCCCTATGCCTATTGATGCGTCCGGTAATGACGAAGTACTAGTGGGTAGGATTCGACAAGACCTTTCTCACCCTTGTGGTCTAGAAATTTGGTTGAGTGGAGACCAGATTCGTAAGGGTGCTGCCTTGAATGCAGTGCAAATTGCTGAGTTATTGGTAGCCAAAAATTGGCTAAAGTCCTTAGTCCCTAGTTCTTAGTCCTTTGTCGGGTTTTGTCAAAAGTCCTTTGTCGCTCGCAAAAAGTATTCTGGCACAGAAGCTACACCAATGACTAATGAATAATGACTAATGAATAATGACCAATGACCAATGACCAATAATTAATGAGGAGTTAGAAAAGGGTGGTCAATTTTGGACGTGTGCTAACGGCGATGATTACGCCGTTTAGGGAAGATAGCAGCGTCAATTATGCTGTGGCAGAGCACTTAGCAGCTCATTTGGTTGACAATGGGACAGATACTTTGGTCGTATGTGGTACGACTGGGGAATCTCCTACCCTTACCTGGGATGAAGAGTACCAGCTATTCCAAGTAGTCCAAAAAGCAGTTGCAGGTAAAGCCAAGGTAATTGTT
This sequence comes from Moorena sp. SIO3B2, assembly GCF_010692525.1. NCBI lineage: Bacteria > Bacillati > Cyanobacteriota > Cyanophyceae > Coleofasciculales > Coleofasciculaceae > Moorena > Moorena sp. SIO3B2. Next base: position 28,003 of record NZ_JAAHHE010000027.1, on the reverse strand, counting down.
GGAACGGGTTCAAATTCTACAGAAGAAGCGATCGCTGCTACTGAAAAAGCTGCTAAACTAGGGTTAGATGGATCATTACAAGTTGTACCGTATTACAATAAACCGCCACAGTCAGGACTATACCAACATTTCCAAGCGATCGCAAAATCGAGTCCTGACTTTCCCCTGATGCTCTACAATGTACCGGGTCGCACAGGACAAAATCTCCAACCGGAGACGATTGCTCGTTTAGCCCAAATTCCTAATATCGTAGCTCTCAAAGAGGCTAGTAGCGACTTTGAACAGACTAGTCAAATTAGGCGTTTAACCCCACCAGATTTTGCCATCTATTCTGGCGATGACTCCTTTACCCTAGCCACCCTGGCACTAGGAGGAGCAGGTGTAGTTAGTGTAGCCAGTCATCTGGTTGGCTCCCAAATCCAACAGATGATTCAAGCTTTTGAGGAGGGTAAAACTACCGAGGCTACTCAAATTCACCTCAAGCTTTTTCCCTTATTTAAAGTACTCTTTTGTACTACCAATCCTATCCCGATCAAAACAGCACTAGAACTTCAAGGTTGGCAGGTGGGTAGTTTTCGCTCACCCCTGTGCGAACTACCCTCTGAATTAAAATCCCGTTTAAAGGAGGTTCTAATTGAGCTGGATTTAATTTAAATCAGTACTCATTTTTTGGTAACAATTACCTTTGATCAGATCTATCTTCGCTTTGTAAGGGAGGAAAGATGAATGACTGCTTAGCGAAGACTATGTTAGGGATTGCGAGGGAGATTAGTTAGCTATAAAGGGTTGATTGAATTTTGGCTTCCTTTATCCCTAATTTTTTACTATTTTTTTATTTTATATTATTTTATTTCCTATTATTTTCACGTTTATTTGCTAATAATGATTTTAGCATAAAAAGCTATACATCATTGCTTTATATGTGTAATTGATATCTATATTAAAAAGGTAATTGGTATCACTTTTATCAAATTTTTACTATCAAAAACCCCCCGAGGATTAAAATGACTAAGCAAACATCTAAACCAGCTTTAAAAATTATTCCCCTAGGCGGACTCCATGAAATTGGCAAGAACACTTGTGTTTTTGAATTCAATGACGAAATCCTGCTCTTAGATGCTGGGATTGGCTTTCCTAATGATGAGATGCATGGAATTAATATCGTCCTCCCCGATATGACCTATTTACGGGAAAATCGTCACAAAATCAAGGGCATGATTGTCACTCACGGTCATGAAGACCATATTGGTGGCATTCCCTATCATTTAAAGCAGTTTGATATTCCCGTGATTTATGGACCCCGCTTAGCCATGGCATTACTTCAAGGCAAGCTAGAAGAAGCTGGTGTAGCTGATCACACGGAATTGAAACCTGTAATGCCCCGTGAAACGGTACATATCGGTTCTTCATTCCTTGTAGAATTTATTCGCAACACTCACTCAATTGCTGATAGCTTTACCATTGCCATTCATACGCCAGTGGGTGTGATTATCCATACAGGTGATTTCAAAGTTGACCATACCCCTGTCGATGGAGAATTCTTCGATTTCCAAACACTAGCGGAACATGGGGAAAAAGGGGTCTTGTGCTTGATGAGTGACTCGACTAACGCCGAAGTTCCCGGACATACTCCATCTGAACGTTCGGTTTATCCGAATCTAGAACGGGCCATTGCCCAAGCACCAGGACGAGTCCTAGTGACTACCTTTGCCTCCTCAGTTCACCGGATAAGTATAGTCCTGGATATCGCCCAAAAACAAAACCGGAAGGTGGCAATTGTGGGTCGTTCCATGCTGAATATGATTGCCCACGCTCGTAGCCTGGGTTACATTAAATGCCCAGATAACTTGTTTGAGCCGTTAAAAGCAATTAAAAATATAGCGCCAGAAAAAATCCTGATTCTGACAACGGGTTCTCAAGGGGAACCGCTAGCCGCAATGACTCGGATTTCTAAAGGGGAACACCGGGAAATTCAAATCCAAGCAGGGGACACAGTTGTCTTCTCTGCCAACCCCATTCCTGGTAATACGATTGCGGTGGTGAATACCATTGATCGGTTAATGAAGCTGGGAGCCAATGTAGTGTATGGTCGTAAGCATGGCATTCATGTTTCTGGTCACGGTGCTCAGGAAGACCATAAACTGATGTTGGCTCTAACACGACCAAAATTCTTTATGCCGGTGCATGGTGAACATCGGATGCTAGTTAAACATGCCTTGATGGCTCATAGTATGGGTATCCCTGTGGAAAATACTGTGATTACCGACAATGGGGATGTAGTGGAGTTATCTGAGGACAGCATTAGTATTACAGGTAATGTCCCCTCAGGTATTGAACTGGTAGACCGCACTGGTATTGTTCATGACAATGTTATGAAAGAACGTCAGCAGTTGGCTGGAGATGGAGTAGTGACTGTAGCTGCAGCAATCAGTTGGGATGGCAAACTCCTTGCCAAGCCAGAAATTCATCTGCGGGGTGTGGTCTCACCGTTAGAAACATCCCTCCTGCAACAGTTGGTGATCAAAAGAATTGAACGGACATTAAGCGATCGCTGGTCAGATTTTGATAAATCCTTGACAGGGAAACCGACGGAAATTGATTGGGAAGGCTTGCAAAAGCAAATTCAAGCTGACCTCCAGCGTTTAGCTCGCCGGGAACTCAGAAGTCGTCCGCTGTTGGTGTTCTTGCTGCAAACCCCAGAGGAACCACCAGTTAAGGTCACAGGTACACGACGTCGGCGCTCTACTGCCAAGGTGGCATCATAAGCAGAAGGGTGAAGGTTCGCCCTTGGCGTCCTTTTTGCCTTATTTTCGTTCTTAATTCCCAAAAAGACTGACTTAAACACTCAGGAAACAACTCAATGTTGAAGTCAGTCTTTTTTTTTATGACATTAGATTCACTGATGAGTTATTCTAATCAGTGTGATGAGTTATTCTAATCAGTGTGATTACTCAATCCCTATTGCCAAATTGCCAAAGTTCCGTAAGACTGACCAAGCTTGGTCATTACGGATCTTGGCAGCATATCAGTAGATGCAGTTAATTACACAGATAAGCTAGTTTCACAGATAAGCTGGTACACACTAAACTGATCTATTGGAATTGATCACAGCTTGTTGGCAGTTGATCCTTAACCCTTAACAGTCAACTATGCTTTAAGCGCGCTACTGGAAAAGCTGCGCTTGCCAGTTATCAACTCTGATGCCCCTGTAGCGAAGGAGCTGAGGCTGGATTACTAAACCAAAAGCTCAGTTTATGTCCCTCGGAACTATCGCGCACCAATGGCTGCAATTGAGTAGCGTAAATGGGTATTAGCTTACCTGGTTTACACTAACTGCTATCTATAGGATTTTTCCAGGATTTTTCCTGACCTAGCCATGTTTGTGTCGATTGACTATATATATTTAATTCGATTTTAAGATCAGCTGCTGATTTCCAGCGGCGAAGAGACCCTATTCCAATAGTGATAGGGTAAGGACAAAAAAAAGGCGGTATGCCTGTAATAACCACCAATATCGGCTCTCCTCAGGCAGAGGGGGGGGTGTTATCTTGCTCTGGCAAGATATGCATAAAAATGATCCTCTGTCAATCCGGTATGAGAAAGATATCTTGTGTAGTTATATTACAGGCGACTGGATTACCGCCTACTAGTAGTATCACAGGTAAAAGACATGAGTGTATCTGATTATACAATAAGTAAGCTAATCATTACAAGCCGGGTTTGGATTAACCCAGGAACAGATTCCTCCAAGGTTACAATTCCTGCCTTACCCGGCAAGACCAGGAAGACTTTTGATCTGCTGGAGTCATTACGGCAGTGGCTGAACCAAATTGAGGTTGATAACCCCAAATTAGCCCACCGTCTCTGCCGACTAATTCCAGCCCAGTGTCCTTTTGAACGGCAGATTAAACTGTTCAATCGCACTCTACTTCGGATTCCACCATTGTGTAAACTCAATCCTGTCTATGATGAAGTGGTAGCCCTGCGCTTCCGAGCACTGTCTTATCTGGCGGATGAATGTGGTGAAGATATCACCTGTTACTGCTAAAATTCCGAAACGAGAATTTTAGCTGCGGGCGTCGGGAAACCGTGCCTATTAGAAAACATCATGGCCATTATTGCCCTAAAAGCCTGGTATCTCCAGAAATACGAACCCATCAAAGAATTGGAGAAACGCCACCATGACCTGCGTTTGAGCAAAAATAGTTTGCTTAAGTCAGGCTTAAGAGCAGATTTTTTGGATGATAGCCAGGATGTGAAAAACTCTGAATGGTTTAAGCGCTACCTAGCAGGGGAAACGGTGGAGTTCTACATAGAAGGTAGTGGGGGCTATGCCATTTCCAATATTGACTTGATTTCTCACGAGATTTACTTCACGAAGCGAGAGGTAATGGCACAACTGTCGCCAATAATCTTTGTGAGTTACCAGACTGAATACAGTGCCTCTAGTGAGGCTTTGCGTAGCACCCTGTCAGATACCCTAGACACCTTTAATCAGCGATCGCGTTTACCCCTAACCCTAGAAGAATCCCGACGCCCCATTGGTCAACCAATGCGCCTGGGGAGTACCCAGATGCGCAAAATCCGCAAAAGTCTGGTATTCATTGCTGATGGAACCCCGGTGGCTGGTCTAGCAACGGAAAACAAACCGTTACTGATCCCTAGTCCCTATGTTTGTGTGGAAATCGGCTATGCTTTAACGGCTAAGCCGACGGAACAGATTTTGCTGGTGAAAATGGAGCGACCAGATTTACCAGGACAGTTTCCTTTTGATCTGCCTAGCTACCAGCAGCTGATCTACCAAAGTCCACAGGAACTGCGCCAAATGTTGCCAACGGTGATGGAAAATTTGCTGAAACGGTTTAATTTATCAATCTAAGTAATCTGTAAATCTCAAGCAAGACTGGTGGATAAAGGACAAAGGAGGTGTAAGGGGATTTGGTGTATTGGGAATCCCTTTGAACTTGGAGCAATGACTTTTTGCCTTCCCCTTCAAGGTCGCTGATAATAGTTGGGATGGATTAAGGAGAATTTTCGATGCCAAGAACCCCAGACGAGTACGCTGTTCACATTCTTTTGTCAAGTGGTCACCGGGAAGAAGTACGGTTTGCCACAATTAAAGAGTTTCAAAAGTGGTATAGTGGCGAACTTATCCCAAAATCTAACTCTGAAGACTTCATTAGCGTACCCATTAAAAATGTTCAAGGGGAGTACATGGTAGTACGTCCTGCTCGGATCGCTGCTATCCGGGTGGAACCTATTTTCTCTGGTAGCGTCGAACGTTTTTAATGCAGCTTGACTGCTTTGACTCGGCAATAGCTGGTGATTGAATTCTTGGCAAGTATGAGAAAAACTCTAACTAGGATTTCCCTGACCATAGGAATAGCCATCCTACCGATTAGTGGTGCTGCAGTTGCTAGTGTTCCGCTGCAAGCGGTTCAACTAGAGACTGTTCAGTTCAATCAGGATCCATTGGGTTTAGATGAACAGCTTTGGAAGCGTCCTGGTGGTAAGTCAGGGGACTGGCGAGCCATGTTGAGGGCGATAGACAATAGCTTGCGTTATCTGAAAACCCCTAGTGCGGCTAAGGCTTACCAAAACTATTCCGTACCAGGAGTAACTCGCGATCGCGTCCGCCGTTCTCTAGTCCGTTTCCGCCAACTCCTGATCAAGTCCCCTACTCCTAAAGCGCTGCAAGCAGCCATCCAACAAGAGTTTGTCTTTTACAAGAGTTTGGGGAAGGACAATCAGGGAACTGTTGGGTTCACGGGTTATTTTGAGCCAGTGTATGCTGGGAGTCGCACACCTAGTGCTGAGTATCGCTATCCCCTTTACCGACTACCTTCTGATTTCCAACGTTGGCAAAAACCTCACCCAACCCGTGCGGCATTGGAAGGATGGGATGGTTTAGGGAAAAATAGCCCACTACGAGGGAAAGAACTAGTTTGGTTACGCGATCGCTTAGAGGCGTTTTTGGTTCACGTTCAGGGTTCAGCGCGAGTTAGAATGCCGGATGGCACCTTGATGAGCGTGGGCTATGCCGGTAAGACGAGTCATCCCTACACTAGTATCGGGGGACAACTGGTTAACGATGGCAAGATGGAGCTAGAAGGGCTAACCCTGCCTGCGGTGATCGATTATTTCCGCACTTCACCGACGGAACTGAGTCAATATTTACCCCGCAATAAAAGTTTTGTGTTCTTTCGGGAAACCAGGGGGGCACCTGCTACCGGTAGTCTTGGTTTGCCAGTAATGGCTGAGCGCTCGATTGCTACCGATAAATCTATCATGCCTCCAGGAGCCTTGGCCCTTATCCAGACTAGTATCCCTTATCCCAATGCTGTAGGTCAGTTGGAATCTAGGCTAGTCAGTCGCTATGTGTTGGATCAGGATACTGGTAGTGCGATTAAAGGGCCGGGTCGAGTGGATATATTTATGGGTACTGGTAAATTAGCAGGTAATCGGGCAGGGCTGATTAATGATACGGGAGAGTTATACTATTTGTTGCTGAAAAATTAAGACCTCAAAATAGGCGTCAAGCTTTACCTATAAACTTTAATTATAAAACTATACATAAAACTATACATAAAATTATAAATAAAACTATATTCGAAAACACACCTGATCACCTACATTACCCGTTGAAACTGAGAAGAAAGGCTAAAAAAACGAGGTAGGTCAATATGAGTCGTTTTCAAGGGTCAAACCAAAATTATTTCAGTCAGCTTGATGTGGTTGCTGTGATGTTTTTCAGTTCTTTTGTACTTGGCTTTATTCCTATTAATATTGGTTTTAACCAAAACTTACCAGTTAATGAAGATTTTGTCAATCCAACAGAAGTAGAACTTTGGGGGGTTGAACTTTCCCCCGGCTTAAAGCACGGGGGCAGCCCGTTAACCTAATTTCCCTTATCAATCTCCCACAGTGGCAATTGTTGAATTGGGTCTAACTGGACATTCTTTAACCCTGACTGGGCAAAAGCATATTCCTTTGGTTGCCATAAGGGTATTAAGGGTACATCCTTTGCTAACAGTTCTTGGATCTCAGCAAAAATCTGCTTTCGAGCGGCTGGATCTGATTCCTGACGCTGTTGCTGAATCAGTTTATTGATGCGATCGCTATAGTAAAAGGATCCTTGAGAACGACTGGCTCCGGCTTCACACCCTTTCCCTTCCGAACCTTTAGTACAACTGACTAAGGGCTGAATAAAGTTATCGGGGTCAGAAAAGTCAGGATACCAATCGACTAAAGCACTCTGATAAACTCCCTTACCTAGATTGCCAAAGAAATTCGCTGACTCCACAGTTTGGGGCTGGATTTCCACAATTCCCCCAAGTTCCTGGGCAGCATATTCTTTCAGAAGACTCGCAAGTTGTTGCCGGGTTGCTGAACCTGAGGAATACCAAATTTCTAATGTCAACGGATTGTCTTTAGTAAATCCCGCTTTGGCTAGCAGTTCTTTGGCTTTGGCAATATTACCGTCACCGTAGGCGTCTTTAAAGGTGGGCTTGGAGACATCAAAGCTAGTGGGAATGATACTAAAGGCTGGTGCAGCTTGGTTTCTTAGCACCCGGTCGTTGATCAGTTTACGATTAACAATCGCAGCGATCGCTTGTCTGACTTCTGGTTTATCCAAGGGTGCCATCTGAGTATTGAGCACCATGTAGTTAATATTATTGCTGGGAGATTCTATGACTTGCCAACCACCAGAAGCTGCTCCTTTTTGCAAACTGAGGATTTGATCGGGATCTAAACTTTGATAACCAATGTCTACAGCACCGGTCTTGATGGAATTGAATAAATTAGCCGAATTGGTGAGGATTTGAACGTTTAATCCCTGATTGGGGGGTTTTTTACCCCAATATTCTTCAAACACATCTAGGCGAATCCCATTAGGACTAAACTTGACTAGCTTATAAGGACCAGTGCCTACAAATTTGGTCGGTTCAAATTTACCACTACCAATTTCATAGGCATTGGGGGAAACAGCACAGGTTCCAGAAAAAGCTAACAGTGCTGGAAAGGCAGCGAAGGGATTTTTGATTTTAATCGTCAGTTCGTACTCTCCAGAGGGTTCAATCGAATCTACCAAACCTTCCAGTAGAGAAGAGGGCTTGCCACCATTTTCGATAAACCGACGCAAGGAAAATGCCATGGCTTCAGCGTTAAATGGGGTGTTATCATGAAAGACTACACCTTGGCGTAGGGGAATGGTATAAGTTAAGCCATCCTTGCTGATGGTAGGCATAGCAGTTGCCAGTTGTGGCACTAATTCTGAGGTACCCAGCTTGTAGGTATAAAGGCGATCGCCTAAGCTGTAATGGATGTTACTAGCTGCTAGTTCGTAGGCATCGGCTGGATCGAGGGTTCTCGGTTTTAGGGTAGTACCGATGGTGAGTCTATTACTGTTACTGGTGATGGAGGAACCTGTCTGTTGATTGCTCGGAGAACCACCACAACTAATAATTAGGAAACAGCTACAGAGGAATAAAGCTAGGAATTTGGTAGTTGACCAGTGTTTGCGGGATAGGGTAAACCAGTTCATGCTTTGGTAATTGTGATTAGCGACGAGTAATTTCTTATCGTAGCTATCTTATAACCAATTTCAAAAAATCTAGCGTTGTAGAATACAGCGATGATTGATCGAGAGGGGGGTTCTTCCGTAATTAGTATGCTAATTTAGCCTAAAAAATAAACTATCAAAATATCAAAGCTATATAACGTAGTAGGTTTATTTAATTTAACTTATTATTTTAGAAAATGTACCGAATAGCCATATTATTTAATCCTCAATCCTAAGCAGTCAAACACAAGCTGATAGCTGTTCGCGTAGCGTGCGCGTAGCGCATTACCTAAGAGCTTACCTAATACCTGAGAGCTTACCTAATTTGTGAATAATTGTTACAAAAAAACCTACTTTAGTATAAAAACACCCAGCTTAACCTGAATAACTAATTAGATCCCATAACTCCTAGCTAACTACCGTTGGATGAAAACACTTCCCCACTTACTACACTCAGCACTCAGCACTCAGCACTCAGCACTCAGCACTATTGTCAAATCGGGATTAAATGGGAATATAAAACACAGATATAGCGATATGTGGCAACCCAACATAAAACATCTTACCCCAGAGCAAGAGACTTTAATTTCATTTTATCAAGAAAAATGGCACAACTTATCTTTTTTAACTGGAGTTATTGATCGTCACGAAGCAACACTAGCCATAAACGCTGCCTATACAGCCATTGGCAAACCAGTACCAGATATTGTTTTTTGTGATAGCCCTTACGGTTTTTTTAAAATTATCCTGAACCAACTCCAGCAACACATTGACAGCCAACTAGAGAGTAAACTCCAGCCACGACTAGAGAGTCAATTAATCAGTCAACTACGGCAACATCTCAACACCCAACTCGGCAAAGAACTCCAACAAGAGCTACTCTACCAACTCGGGCAAAAGCTTAACATTAAACGGATTAGCCGTCAACTTGAAGAGAAACTGTGGCAACCCTTGGACACGTCCATGGGAACCCAACTACACAGGCAATTGCAAAACCAATTGTTATATGAACTAGATACCTCAAAAGTTAGCCAACAGCGAATTCGACTGGGCTTGCAAGTACTTGAACAACTTGGGACTGAATTGAGACTATTCATGTCACCCTTATACTGGAGTATTTACAGTAGTCGGTTTGACTTTTATATTTCCGTCTTAAATTGCCCTCACCATCAAACCACATGGCAAATATTCCAATCCCTAGCCAAACACTGTAGTTGGATGTTCCCATTTGAAAACATCTGCTTCGTTTGCGATCGCCCAACCAAGCTCTCCTTTGACACTCAACACCGCCTTCATAGAGAAGGACAGCCAGCCATGGAGTTTGCCGATGGATTCAGCTTATACTCTTATCATGGCGTGAAATTACCAGAAAAATACGGTAAAGTCAACCCCAAGCAGTGGCAAGCTGGGTGGCTTTTAGAAGAACCCAACGCTGAACTTAGGCGAGTCCTGATTGAGGGGATTGGTTACGCCCGAATTTGCCAAGACCTAGAAGCACAGCGATTAGATTCCTGGGAAGAATACACCCTATTAAAAATTAATAACGATATCGATATCGAGCCAATTTTTCTACTCAAGATGACTTGTCCTAGCACCAACTTTGTTCACATTATGCGAGTGCCGCCTCATGTAGAATCAGCCCGTGAGGCAATTCGCTGGGTAAATTGGAATACTGATCCAGAGGAATTTTTAGTCCAGACTTGAGTCCAACTCAGGTTAATATCAAGTGGTTAATACCAAAGTTGCCTTCAAACATAGCACCATTCCCATCACCAGGGATAAGAGGGAGCAGGACTTACGGAACGACTCTAAGGGACTCTAGCTGTAGGGTGCCTTAATAACGCAGCCTACAACATCAGCGCGTTTGTTGCCCAGTTTGGCGTAAGTCTTGAACTTGCACAAATGGTGCAACTGTTTTGTGGTTGAAGGGTGACCTTCAACCTACCCAACAAGGGACGCCTGGGCAAGAACAACCTTCAACCTTGAAAATGTATATGGGAGTCAGGATTGTTTTAGTAGAACCCGCTGGTCCATTGAATGTGGGTTCTGTAGCACGAGTGATGAAAAATATGGGGTTATCGCAGCTCGTGCTAGTGAATCCTCAGTGTGACCATCTCAGCCAAGACGCACAGCAGATGGCAGTGCACGGGGTAGATATCTTAGAAAAAGCCCAAGTCGTAGCAACCATACCAGATGGCTTAGTCGGGTGTCAAAGAGCGATCGCAACCACCGCTCGTAGCCGCGCCATCCCCACTACTCTCGAACATCCCAGAACCGCCTTACCCTGGTTATTGTCAGCTGGCGTAACCTCTGCCCTGATTTTTGGGCCTGAATCTAGGGGATTGAGCAATGATGAACTCAATCATGCTCAGCGGTTTGTCCGGATTCCCACTAGTTCCACCTATCCAGTCTTAAACCTAGCCCAAGCCGTAACAGTGTGCTGTTATGAACTTTATCAATATCAACTTTATCAAAGTACACACCAGCCATCACCCGTCCCAAGTCAACCCTTATCCCCCGCTCCCCCCTACCAAGATTCTGCTCCTTTGGACCTGATAGAACGCTACTCTAACCATCTAGAAGCCCTACTATTGAAAATTGGTTATCTTTACCCCCATACCAAAGCAGCACGGATGGAAAAGCTGCGACGTCTATTAAACCGAGCAACCCCCACCACAGAAGAGATCAACATGCTCAGAGGAATGGTCCGCCAGGTAGAATGGGCGCTACAATTTTTGCCAAAGTCTGGGGTAGATGATCCATCAAAACCAAACCAGTCCTAAAATAGGCTTGCATAGGTTCTATTGGAGGTGTGATAGATGGGCGCTTCAACTGTTGATACTAGATCAAAACTCTGTAATCGGAAGACTCAAGAAAAACTGAAAGGGAACCTTGATAGCGCTACATTCATTAAAGTTCTCTCCCTTATGATTAGACCATACTCAGAAAATTCCGAGAACTAGCAGATTGTTTCGGGTTTTATGTATCTGGTAAACCTCAGCCTAAGATTCAGCAGTGGAAAAACAACAGAAACCAACCTCCTCCCGCCGCCGCCCGCGTCGCCACGTTAGCAAACAGCCACAAACTAAGGACATTAAACCCTCCAAATCCCAACCAAAACAGAAAGCGCGCCGCCAAAGCTCATCCGCAAAATCACATAAATCTCGGTCAACCCCGCCACCTACCCCCCGTACCCGTGCTCGTCTATCCCGTTCACCAAAACCTTCTACAATTCGCTCCAGTCAATCCCAACTGAGGGTAGCATACCGAACACCCCATTTACCAAACCTTCGTAGAAGAGTCAATCCCTTTGCCACACCAGCGTCCTCATCCTTGCCCACCATAACCAATGCTCGTAATCCAATTCGGCAACGTCCTCAGCCACAATTAGTTGCTGATTTATCCTCTAAATCCTCCAAACCAAGCCGACTAAAGGCTAGCCTACCCCTCCCCAATCCCCTAAATCATCAATCTGTACAAATTCGGAGAACTCGCCGAGAACGCCGTTCCGAAAACTCCTCTACCCGGCTTTGGATTTTGATTATCCGTTTGCTGATTGTAGGAATTGGTCTCGGAGCGATCGCAGGTACCGTATTATCCAGCTTGGGTACTGCTAGCCAACCATCTACCAAAACCACAGACAATGCTCCCATTGAAGTCCAGCAGAGTTTGAGTCAGACAATTAGTTCTCAATTGACACCCCTGCTGCTGAACAAATCTCCCTTACAAAAACAAATTCAAACTCTAGTAAAGCAACACCCCCAATTGCAACCGGGAATCTTCATCCATGATCTTGATACCGGTGCTTTCCTAGAATCAAATAGCCGTCTAATTTTTCCTGCTGCTAGCACCATTAAGTTACCAATTCTAATTGCTTTCTTTCAGGATGTAGATGCAGGCAAAGTTTTATTAGATGAATATATAACCATGAAACCAGAGATGATTGCTGGTGGTTCTGGAAACATGCAATATCAAAAACCAGGCAAACAGTACAAAGCTCTGGAAGTAGCCACCAAAATGATCACCATTAGTGATAACACGGCTACGAATATGCTGATTGAACGTCTTGGTGGCATCGAAGTTCTCAATCAACGATTCCGCTCTTGGGGTTTGAAAAAAACTGTACTGCGCAACCCCCTACCAGATTTGCCAGGAACAAACACCACTAGCCCAAGAGAACTAGCTAGTTTGATTTTTAACCTTGAGCAAGGTAAGTGGATTTCTCCCCAATCTCGTACTGACCTGATCGATATCATGATCCAAACTAAGACCAACACCTTATTACCCCAAGGACTAGGTAATGGTGCCACCATTGCCCACAAAACTGGCACCCTTGGCCGACTACTGGCCGATGTAGGTTTGGTAAAAATGCCCAACGGCAAGCGTTACATTATCTCTGTAATGGTCAAACGCCCCTTTAATGATGCCAGTGCCGAAAAACTGATTCGCACCATTTCTCGACAAGTCTATGACTACTTTAATAATTAGCCATTAATAATTAGTCATTTCTTAATTACCGGTTAAACCTTGACAGTTGACTGTGGAAGGTTGACTGTTGTCTTTGAGCAATCTGCCACTGACAACTGATCTAGAGATTGCCAGATTTTCGATAACAAAGCATCCAAGCCGATTTTAGCAACAGCTGAAATCGAAAAAACTGGTACCTGAGTAAGCTGATTTAGGTAAGTAGAAACCTCTTCGATCATGTCTTGATCAACCGCATCTACTTTATTAAGGGCAAGAATTTGGGGACGCTCTGGCAATTCTCTGCCATAGGCTTGTAACTCCTGTTGAATGGTTTGATAATCAGCAATCGGGTCAGCAGCAGTAATATCAATCAAATGCAGTAACAAGCGAGTGCGTTCGATATGACGTAGGAAGTCGTGACCGAGACCAATACCTTGATGAGCTCCAGCAATCAACCCAGGAATGTCAGCAAATACAGTACCATCCCCAGTTGGTTTACGAACCACACCTAAATTCGGAATCAAAGTGGTAAAGGGGTAATTGGCTATCTTGGGTCGTGCCGCTGAGAGTGCTGAAATCAGAGTAGACTTACCAGCATTAGGTAGACCAATAATGCCCACCTCCGCCAGTAACTTCAACTCTAAGCGTAACCTCAATTGCTCTCCTGGTAGTCCAGGTAACGCATGCTCTGGTGCGCGATTGTGATTACTCAGGAAATGCCGATTTCCCAAACCTCCTTTACCACCCTTGGCAACACAAAGCATTTGCCGAGGTTGCACCAAATCCCCCAGCATTTCTCCCGTGTCAGCATTGTAAACAACCGTGCCACAGGGAACTTCAATAATGCGATCGCTACCATTTTTTCCCGTCCGATTATTAGGGCCTCCCCGACCCCCATTCTCAGCTCGAAAGCAATGGGCGTATTTAAAATCTAGCAACGTTTGCAGGTGCTCTATAGCATTCAAAATCACGCTACCCCCCCGACCACCATTACCCCCCGCCGGTCCTCCAGCAGGAACATACTTTTCCCGCCGAAACGCCACAATTCCATCGCCCCCGTTACCAGCGACAACTTCAATTTCTGCTTGGTCGATAAATTGCATAATTAGTTCTTAGTCCTTAGTGTTTTCTTGACACCAGTCAGTTGACCCCATTCTCCTTAATCAATCTAACTACGAATGACCAATGACTAATGACTAGTCACCAATGACTAATGACTAATCACCAATCACCAATTACCAATCACCACTTATAAATAAGATGAAACATCTTCACCACAATCATCGGCTAAATAAGATAAAGCCCGGAAGCGCAAGCCGACTAACTGATCATAGAGAGGATTAAGCTTACACATCGGTGGGATGTGGACGATTTTGTGATTAAATAGCTTCACGTCCCGTTCAAACGGACACTGAGCAGGAATCAGTTTGCACATAAATCGAGCAACACGTGGGTCATTAACATCCATACCATCTAACCAATCCCGTACTGGCTGTAGAATATCCGAATGGGGATGGTCAGAACTTCCTGGTTCTTGAGCTAACGCATCAGCAGAATCCCTTTGCTCAGTTGCCTTATCGTCATAAAGAGTTACCTGCAGTGATTCAAGAGCCTCAACCTTATGACCTAGTGCTTCACAGAACTGGTCTAGAACATCAGCTTCAGTCGCAGAGTACACCCCATCTGCCAAGGCTACCATTACAGCAGTTCGTAGAAAATTCTCTGCCGTTGTGTTATCCTTACCTAAAGCTGCTGCCAGTTCTTCAGGAGTAATCGGTTGATCAAAAGACTGCAAATCAGTACCAGGAGCCAATGTCTCCTGGGTGATTTGAGCCATAACCTCTTGTTCTTCAGGGTCAAAGTGACCATCAGCCCAGGCAACGGCAAATAAACCCCGCAGCCAAGCTGAAATCTGTTCTTCGGTGTAGGTAGCAGTGCTGGAAGTAGCCATAAATACTTAAAATCAATCTCCTAACACTATTTTAGGAGCAATCACAATAACTTAAGCTCCTGAAGGTTGAAGCCTATAGCATCAAACTAGCAATCGGATTAAGAAGCATCGACCACTTGTAATTCTGAGATATTCGTGAATCTAGCAGAATTTAGTCTTTTCTTAATGTCAGTCCTAACCAGTGCTACTGGACAGTTCTTGCTCAAAACTGGAGCCGAAAAGCTGGAAAAAGTTAACGCTAGCAATTGGCTAGATCAGATTTTCAGTATACCCAAGACCCCAGAAATTATAGCAGGGCTAAGTTGTTATGGTTTAGGGGCACTGGCATACATTTTGTTGCTGACGCGGGTAAATCTCAGCGTTGCTGGTCCTTCAGTATCCTTGACTTACGTCTTCTCCGTACTGATGGGCTATTTTTTCTTTAAGGAAACCATCCCCGTTAGCCGTGCCGTGGGGTTGGGTTTGATTATCTGCGGTGTAATGTTGGTAATTTGGAAAAAATCAGTTAGTCATTAGTCATTTGTCAAGACTATGGATGTAAGCCTCTTGTTTACCCGGCTTTTTTAGGGGGGTAATGGGGGGATACCATCCAACCATACAAGCCTTTTACCTACTCAGGACTTACCCACTCAGATCTGTAAAATCAGATCTGTAAAACTGCTGTAATTCCCTATTCCCGGTTCTTTCCAGAGCCGAAGTTCCCTATTGGCTAAAACCTTAATTTCTCGATCAGCTGCGTAAGTCCTACTTGTGATACACACACATAACTTATTCATAAGTTTGACATCGTGAAAACGCGATCGCGAACAACAGGTGGCAATACTGTAAATAATCACTAGTCTAACTATTACGGCAATGGCAATAAAAAATCAACGGAATGAATTAGATTATTTACCTGCTATTAATGTACATTTGCTAGAGCGTAGAATATCTTGTGTAACCGTCCCTAGGATTGTAGACGCCATTCATGCCGCTTGCGTTGAAGACAGAAAAATAACCGTAGCTCACTATAACGTACATAGTTTTAATTTTTCAATGCAGCTCCCATGGTTCTATGAATTTATCCAAAGTGCAGAAATCGCCCATTGTGACGGTATGGGTATATTAAAAGCCCTTCAGTTTATGGGGTACAATTTATCCCTAAAATACCGCGCATCTTACACACTATTAATGCCCAAATTACTGGATAATTTTAACCAAAATAGTTTGTCAATGTTTCTGCTGGGGTCAAAGCCTAAGCATCTAGAAACAGCCCTTAATAACCTTAGACAACAATACCCCAATATTATTGTCGATGGTCATCACGGATATTTTGATAAAGAAGACCCCAGCCAAAATGAAGAGATAATTAATAAAATTAACCAGGCAAAACCTAATATTTTATTAGTAGGCATGGGTATGCCAATTCAAGAAAAATGGATTTGGCAGCATCGTAGTCGTATTAATGTCAATGTGTTCATGCCTTGTGGTGCAGTGATCGACCGATTAGCAGGTTTGGTTCCTGACTGTCCAGAATTTATTTCCAATCTTGGTGGAGAGTGGCTTTATCGTCTATCCCGTGAACCCAAACGTCTCGCAGCTCGCTACTTACTCGGTAATCCAGCCTTTTTCTTTCAACTTGCTCTAGCTAAATTTTATGCACAACCTTTGAGAGTAGAGAAGATGGGGTACATGCTAAATGGACAAAAACACAGTTTAGACGAGCCTGTAAGCCTTCTTTCACCATTACCTCAGGGAATGAACTAGCAAAATCAGGATGTACCTGATGTGTAGCTGTTAGTCAGTTCTAGCCAGTCAACTCAGAATAACTGAGAAAATTAATTTTATTAATTTTGTCTCAGTCATGGTGCAATAACACCATGATCGTGATTCATACCAAGTGATACTAAGTTGCATTCATACTTAGCACTTTCTTCCCATCACCCCATCACTCCATCACCTTTTGAGGAAGATACTATCTTTGATCCCAACTTAGTATCAATTGCCCATTAGCTACGGTTGACATTTACAAAGCACTTCGTATATTGCAGGTATATTTCCGTATTTTAGAGTGTCGGTTCACTGATCACTATTGACATAGGCAAAATGCTGTGAATACCCTGGCACCATCCCCCCACTAAGCCTGCGGCTAAGCTGGGGGTCTTATGTAGTGTATGGTTGTATCCCAATTGTATAGGCACCACAGAGGTAATTCACCAACCTTCCAAGATCGGGAGAAAGTTTTGGAGTTTCCACAAAGACACTGCTTTCATGATCGATAATTTTTCTGCTTGAGAGTAATAGTGTTACTTTTTCTCCACTAATGGGAATTCTGTCATTAGATAGTCTGAGATTTCTCACTTAGCCAGGGCAATGCTTTTATTGCCCGTTTTCTGATTACTCTTTTCAATGCTAGTCTCCTTAACTACTTCTCTATCCTTACTTTTCCCTTGAATAGGAAAATCAGGGTAGTCAGGAAAACGAAAACATAGATATGGCAAGGCAAACCCAAAACTGGATTAGTTTTTTAGCAGCTTAGCTTCAAGATAGGTCAGATGGATCACACACTAGCCAAGATCATCAGTAAATCAAAATACGTATCATTTGATATCTTTGATACCGCAATTATACGCAATGTTTTAGAGCCAAGTGATGTCTTTACACTGGTTCAAAGGCAGTATGAGTATTGTCATTCCGAGTTATTACCAAATTATCCTAAGCTTAGGCAAAAAGCATAAAAAAAATCTAGGGAAAAACTCTGGAGACGAGAACAAGTGTCAGAAGTTACCTTGGATACCATATTTGAGTGTTTGGTAGAATATTTTGGAGTTAATGACCAAACGGCACAAATACTCAAAAAAATTGAAATAGAAACCGAAAGGGATGTTTGCCGACGTAATGAATTTATTTTTTCGGTCTATAACTATTGCCGAGAAAATCAAAAACAGATTATTTTCATCTCAGATATGTATCTCCTATCGGTGATTAATAAAATTCTTCATGCCGCAGGCTATGATCAGAGTGACAATCTATTTTTGTCTTCTGCTATAGGGAAAACTAAATTTATGGGAGATATTTATCCATATGTTCTTGAACAGCTATGATGTACCCCAAATGATATCCTTCACATTGGTGATAATTATCATTCCGATGTTTTGAATGCCAAAGCAAATGGCTTATTAAGTTATTTTTATGAAAATCAAAGAGAGAGAGCTATTAATAATTATTGGTTTCAAAAGTAAAAATTTCATCAGCTTATAACCAAAAAATATATCGATAGTTCATTTTACCTAGCAACCCTTATCAATCAGTATTATAGCAGAAGTCAAAAGTCAGAAGTCAGAAGTCAGAAGTCAAACTCTTGCGCTTACTTAGGTTTGAGACTTTTGTCATGTCCTAACTGCCCTGGCGACTGCTATATTGTGACCCTCAGGATAATCAAACGGGTGCATCTCATATTTGTAAACAAGCAGGGGCGGGGGCGCGGGGAGTCTGGAGATTTTATTATAATTTTTGGCTAATTGCAAAAGTGAGATGCACTCAATCAAACTAGCTGCGAGGAGTAATTTTGCTATAACTTCGGGTTTAATAATTTTGGGTTCCTTTTTTTTTGTTTCATGAATTGACTGATATCCCCCTACTAGTATTGAGATTTTATAAATTATTCAGTTAATTCAAATAATATTATTGGCGTAGGGGCTATATAAAGAGGTTGTTAGCTAATATTTATTCCTTTGATTACTTACAAATTTGAGTTGGTTTTGGTTCCCTAATTACCCAAGGGTAGCCATGCTTAATCAGTCCCTAAAACTAGTTATTTTTTTTTAAAAATATTGCCAATCATTAGGATTTATAATCAGCAGAAATTTTTCATTTTACATATCATCAGGAGGATATAACCTTGAAACCCTTAGTTAGTGTCGTAATACCTACCTATCGCAGACCAAAGTTAGTTAAACGAGCTGTTCAAAGCGCTCTAGCTCAAACCCTTAGTCAAATCGAAGTCATTGTTGTCATAGATGGTCCGAATGAGGCTACTTGTGCCTCACTCGCAGAAGTGGATGACTCCCGGCTAAGGGTGATTGAACTGCCCACCAATCAAGGTTGCACTGCCGCTCGTAGGGCGGGGATTGCTGCAGCTCAAGCCCCATGGATTGCTCATCTAGATGATGATGACGAATGGATGCCCCAAAAACTTGAACTGCAACTGGAAGCGGCTAATCGTTCCCAATACAAATACCCCATTGTTACCTGTTACCTAATTGCTCGGACTCCCCAAAACGATTCCATTTGGCCGAGAAGAATTCCCTCTAAATCAGAAGCACTGAGTGAATATCTGTTTGTTCGCAATACCTTCTTCCAGGGAGAAGGACTAATTCAAGCTTCAACTATTCTTACATCCAAAGAGTTATTGCAAAAAATCCCCCCCGGAAGCAGCGGTAAAATTCACGAAGATTGGGGCTGGGTGTTACGGGCGACTACTTTGGAAGAGGTAGGAATTGAGTTTGTGACTGAACCATTGTCAGTGTGGTATTTAGGAGAAAACCATCCTAGTATTAGTAGCACTACTAAATGGCGGACTTCATTAAACTGGATTCAAAATTTACAAGAGTTAGTTACACCCCGTGCTTACGCATCCTTTATCTTGACACAGGTAAGTTCAAGAGCTGCCTTCGCTGGTGAGTGGAAGGCATTTTTTCCCCTTCTCTGGGAAGCCATTCGCCATGGCAAACCCCTACCTATGGATATAATTTTGTACTTCGGTATGTGGCTAATCTCTCCCAAGACTCGACGCTGGTTGCGGAATTTACTGACTAAGAATCCTCAGCCATTAACAACTTGAGCAAAACATCAGGTTATATCAAGTCCGTTTTTGTCGTTTGTCATATTTAGTGTTCATAATGTAGTGTTCATAATCCAAGGTTGTTTTGGGTAATGGGTCACGGAAATAGGCAACGGGTAATCGGTAATGGTACAGGAGTAATCGCAATTGCCAATTACCCATTACCTCTTACCTATTACCCACGCCTTACAATAACGATGCTACCGGAGTGGATCTAAAAAATTAATCTAGCAATCTACCCTGCTAGAACCGTCTTCTACGGTTTCGGAGTCTTCGACGTTCCCGATGTCTCGCAATTTCTTTACGTTTGCGTTTTTGTGCAAATGTCTCAAAATGACGATTCTTTTTCATATCGGCAAAGATGCCAGCTTGGGAGACTTTTCGCTTAAATCGACGTAGGGCTGACTCTAACTGCTCATTTTCACCAACCACCACTTGGGTCATTCAATGTCCTCCTGTTTTGATCGCTTCCGTGGTCGAATAACAAGTCATCATTCATCCCATAAGTACAGGACAGGGCAAACCTCTGATTGACTGAGAAAACTCCTACAACTGACGGAAGGTGTTGGCATCTGGCCAGTTTTTAAAACGAATGGCTTATATCTCAAGTCCGTTGAAAATCATAATCTTGCACCTGGATAGCCTGCACTCGTCTATGGCAAAGAAATCCGAATTAAGCCTGCCAAAAGCAGGCTCTCAAATCCTTATTTTTTCCTTACTCCTTGTCAAGTGGACTGTGATGGTGTACCTCCACGCTTCAGCCTGGAGAGTTTGCTACAATATCTCCCTTAAAACTGACTTTAGCTATGAGCCGTGGAATTAATGATATTGTTGGTTAACTCACACACTACAACTAGTGTGATTCTCGATCTGAACACTGCCTATTTGGGTTTTCCTACTTTAGGTCTTAAACGTTCATACTTGTCTGAATCAAAAAGTTTAAGATGCCTTCAATCGACTGATAGACAGCAATCCTACCCACACTAGTATCTTCCAACTAGAGTTCGAGTTTGCTTTACCCTACCAGGATTACTCCCTAAATTCTGACGCGCAGGGTAGAACTAGACAGGGGTAAAACCCCTGCCCTGGGCTCAGACCTGAGAATTGGGTTTTGATTTAGATCAAAGCGAGCTTAGTAGCGACGAGCGCCGAAGTTATCACCTTTGCGACCGCCCCCAAATGAGTTTCTTTTTTCCCGAGGCTTGGCTTTATTGACTTTGAGCTCGCGCCCCATCCATTCAGCTCGATCAAGCTCTTCAATGGCCTTCGCTTCTTCCTCCTCTGTGTTCATTTCCACAAAAGCAAAGCCCCTTAAGCGACCTGTTTCGCGATCGGTGGGCATGTGAATTCGCTTGATTTCGCCATATTCTTCAAACACAGATTTCAGATCCTCTTCTGTCACCTCACGTGCAAGGTTACCAACATAGACAGACATACAATATCTCCAAAATTTGATTTATGTAGAGATAGAAATTTCGGAGGCATGCTTAGCAATATGAAACAGAAGAAACCTGTCAACACTGAAAACAAAAACTGCAACCGATACCTATACTCGCTTTTTATGATAACATAGACATTAACGTGACTAACCTCCTACTTGGGTTGTGCAATTAAGTTGTGCAATTAAGCTGTTGTGGATTTTAATTGCATAGTTGCCAGTTTTGAAAAAACTTTTCATACCCACTCCTCATCTCTCCCTCTCCCCTCACAGCGGTTTCATTATAGCCGCAAATCTCGATAAACCAGGGCAGGTGACCGAATTTGGGACTGAGCTTTTGACGGACGCTATCAGCGTGTCGCTGATCAGCCCATTTGGTGATCACCTTTTGCTGATCAGTAGTCGGACCAAAGTTTTTATCGCTATGTAAATTTTTGTAAATTTTTATGGGATCTGCTTGGAGTAAGGATGGCAAATTTTTTAACTTTTCTTCATGTAGCACCGTTTATTTTTGAAAGAACTTCAATTTGTAATACATTAAGTAATACAGCGGTTGGCCATTGGGTGAGGTACAAATTCTTGGGTTTTAGGGAACTTCGGATCAGGGAACAGGGAAAAAATCCTGAGGTGCGACCCGAAGGCGCGACCCAAGGCCGGGTTACCCGGCCTTGGAGGCGCGCAGCTAATGGGAATTTAATAATTAGATGCGGAAAGCGCACCTATGTACCTTATAGTCATGAAAAACGCTGTATATAAAAACCTCATGCTGAGTGATCATCCCAACTAGAAATACTTAGAATTATTTAACAATTTGCGATTAGCCCTTCGGGCGATAAGGTCAACCCCATTGCAAAATCCTCAAAATTCGTAATCTTTTAGAACTACACAATGTAGTGAGTAATTTTTGTGACAAGATGCTCACAAGTGACCCAAACAGAACCCAAACCACTCGCTATTGCATCAAAACGGGGTAATAAACTTGAATGTTTCTCATAACTGAAGTCACACCGTTCATTTGTACTACTTTCAGCCTCAAACTCTCTTACTGTAAACGATGTAGCGATTGAGTTTCCCAAATATGTACCCATGTAGGTTTTGGCTTGATGCTTGCAATCATGGTACTATGCACAAAAATAGCATTCGCTTCAAATCCTTTCAAATGCTTTTCAGGAGTCGCTTCTAAATGTACCCAGTAGCGGTAGCTTAAAAATGGCTGGAAACCTCTCTAGGCAAGGGTTTTTATGAAATCGCTAAGGGTAACTTCAGTCGTAACCGTCCCAGCCTCCAACGAAGAAATGTGGGTTTCAGTGGCGATTCTGTGGTAAGATTGGGTTTATGAGTGTAGAGATTAACATCCCAGGGATTCAAATTCCTTTGGGAGATTGGGATGCCACCCCAGGGAGTGTAAAAGCGGTGGTAACAGTTTTGAGTGAGCGTTTGGCCTATATAGAAGAGCAACTCAAGCAAAATTCACAAAATTCATCTCGTCCCCCCTCAAGTGACGGTTTTGGTCAGCAAGATTTGTCAAACCCCCAGACTCTCAACAAGAAAAAGACAAAGAAAAAGAAAAAGTCTAGCAGTGATGGCTGATCCGAGAAAACACCACAGCTCTATCCGCTCGAAGCCTGTAGCGAAGTCCATTCCCATGTACCAGATATTGGTCAGCATTGTGGAGAGCAGTTGAGCGGCTTCGACCAGCGCACCCTTATCGTGATCAAATCGTTGATATTCCGCCGCTATCGGCCAAGGGAATTGAACATCAACTGCATCAGTTGGAATGCACTTGCTGCGGCAGGAAGAACCGTGCACCACTCCCTGCCGAGGTACCATCATTAGGCTTAGGAGACCGATTAGCGGCAGTGGTTGCAAGGTTTAGTGTAGAACATCGCCAAAGTCACCGGATGGTGAAGTCCTTACTTGCTACAAAGTTTAGTGTTGAGCTTTCCCGTGGGAGGATCAATCGTCTTCGTCACCAGGTGAGTGAGGCGGTCGCAGCTCCAGTGGAACAAGCTCAGCAGTATGTTCAAGGCCAGGGGTTTGTTCATAGTGATGAAACCAGCTTTAGCCAAGGCAATGGTGATGGACTTTTGTATATGTTCCAGGGGTAGAGCCCACGAATAATGCCGCAGAACGTGCCCTACGCACTGCCGTGATTTGGCGGCGAACCAGCTTTGGTTCCCAATCTCAAGCCGGCAGTGAATTCGCGCACGAGAATTTTGACTGTGGTGACATCCCTCAAAGCACAGCACCAAAAAGGGATTAGGGTTATCGGCTCCATCCCTATTACCACAAACTCTGATCAACACTCAAATACCTATGGTGGCGTAAGGCCATGGGACGGTTACCTTCAGTCATAAGTATGAGTAAGGCTATATAGCGTTGATCGCAGTTATGAGGTACAGTCTTTTTTGACGTTGATTCCCTGTTTTGATGCAGCGCATTCCTCTTCCCTCTTCTGATTTCCCAGATCCGCTGTTCCCTAAAATCCCGAAATTTTGTACCTCATAGCTATGATAATTGCTATATACCGCAATTATACGTAATTTTTACGGGTTTTTACCTAATGAAAAAATGTAGAAAAATAGTAAATATATCGAAAAATAATCTAAAGTATTCACACTATAATTAAATCAGACAAATTGATGAATATAAGTAGGTTTCAAAAAAATAGCTATTTTTGAATTAAAGCTAATTAAAGTCAGCAAATTATTTTTGCATAAAGTAAGATCTACTTAGATTTAGCACATGTTTATAGATGAATGAATGAGCAGATATAGATCAGACCTCGCAGCATTAGTATTGTCTTGATGCAAAGCAGGGTAAAGGCATCTTGTCAATACACTGGGGATAGTTCTCAATAAACCCAGCCTTATTGTGCTTGTTGACAAGGTATTTTCCACATATAGTGTTTATTTAATTACAAAAACATTATATATAGGAATCAGCAAATTAGATACGTTTACCCTGTGATGCAAAGCACGAGTGGGGAGGGGCTGCGTGGCTCGATAGTGGTACACAAGTAGTGATTTTAGCACCGGAAATCATGACCAGACCTTAGCCAAATCACTACATCTTTTGAACTTCAATAATATTCTTCACCCGATGACCCCATCATTTCATCATCATCTGTATTATCTGTAGTCTGAATAAGTGAAATAGATATTAGAGATAGGAGTTTTGAATGATTACTTCACCAAAAGTCAGTGTTGTCGTTCCTGCTTATAACGTTCGCTCCTACATTTGGGAAGCGCTAGTCTCTCTTGAGGGTCAGTCTTGTCGAGAATTTGAAGTCCTCATTGTTGACGACGGCTCTACTGATGATACCGCTGAACTGGTTAAACCGTTTTGTCGGCGGGATTCACGCTTTCAGTTATTGCAGAAGTCCAATGGAGGACTCTCATCGGCTCGTAACTATGGCATCCGTCATGCTCGTGCTAGCTACATCGCTCTACTTGATGCAGATGATGTCTACAAGCCGGAGAAACTAGCTAACCATGTGGCTGTACTGGATCGGGAACCAGAGGTAGGGGTTGTCTACAGTGCCTCACAAGCAATCCGTGATGATGGAAGTCCCACGATAATGCGTCTGAGTGGTAAGCCAGTTATGTCTGACCCACTCCTAGCCCTACTGTGCAAGAATTTCATTGGTCATGGTTCTAATGGTGTATTCCGAAGCTGTCTAGTGGATGAAGTCGGGGAATTTGACGAAGGGTTACGCAGTTCAGAAGATATAGATTTCTGGTTAAGAATTGCCGCTACGGGACGCTGGCGTTTTCATCGGGAGCCACAAGTCTTGTGTTGCTACCGAGTTCGTCCTTCTGGACTTTCTTTTAACATAACACAAATGCAGCATTCTCATGAACAGGTACTTAAATCAGCTTATCAACGCTCTCCAGAATTGGTAGAGACAGTATTGCCGACGGCTTACGCCTATATGTATCGCTACCTAGCTCGATTATCCCTAACTGCTGGTGATGCAGCTAAAGCTGTTCACTTTATCAACCAAGCGTTAGCTGCCAATAGCTCAATCTTCTATCGGGATCCGCGATCGCTTCTGACGCTCGTAGCTGTACGTCTGGCACCACTAGCCAAGCTGGTGATTAAGCGATCGCTTGGCTCCGTAGAATACAGAGCAAACAACTAAAAATTTTGTATTAGTCATCAGTCATTGGTCATTGGCCTTTGACGTGCAAGCCTTTTACATGCAAGCCTTTTGTCCCTTCCAAACCTTGCTAACCTAATGAAACTCAGCTCGTTACTCACAAGTGGGTTCTGGACAACATACGGAGCCCTCGGGACACGTCTGCTGGTATTGCTAAGTAACCTGATACTAGCAAGGTTGCTGTTGCCATCTGAATTTGGGGTGATTAGCGTTGCCTATATTTTTTGGTCTTTCCTGAATTTGTTCACCCAAGGCATCATCAACTCTTTTATTGTCTACAAGGGCATTGAAGACCAGCGTTATTTAAATACAACATACACAATTGCTATTGCCAGGGGATTGATGTTGGCAGTGGCAATGGTGGCGATATCTCCCCTAGCGGCTAACTTTTTCGGTGTACCAGACCTGGTATGGATTCTGATCGTGTTCGCCTTTAATCTGGTGGTGGCTTCTATCCAGTCTGTTTATCAGGGAGTACTCACTAGACAGATGAGGTATCGGGAAATAGCCCATGCGACCATAATCGCCTCGTTAGTGCGAGTAGTCTCTACCACTGGTTGCGCCTTTATCGGTTTGAGCTACTGGTCATTTGTAGTGGGAGATGCGGCTTTTTGGTTTATAGAGTATTGGATTAGTCGTGGTCATGTAGAACACAAATTCCGCTTACAGATTGATCCACAGGCTAGCTCAGAAGTTTTGTCGTTCTGTTTTGGTGCCACTGGCTCCAGTTTGGGATTTTATGTAAATGCCAATGGTGACAACTTTGTCATTGGTAAACTGCTGGGTAATACGAATTTGGGATACTACAACTTTGCTTACCAATTGACCCAGACAATTAACACTGTAATGGGTGAGGTGATTAATCAGGTAGGAATGTCCTCCTTCGCCCAGTTAGAGAATGACGAACAGCAGCAAAGTGTTCTAGTCACAATGGTTGAACAAATGGCTTTCCTGGGGGCTCCTCTATACGCCTTATTTTTTTTAGTGGTAGACGATCAGCTCATCTCTATGATATTTGGCCAGAAGTGGGTGCCAGCCTGCCAGGTGATTCCTTGGTTACTTGTGTTTGCTTACTTTAGGCTGATCAATAATTCACTGATTAATATGCTTGCAGCAAAAGGCAGAACTGGGATTAACGCCAAGGTTAACCTTATGATTGCTCCGGTCGCTTTCTTGAGCTTTATCATTGGTGCTGAGCAAGCAGGACTAATTGGGGTGGGAATTGCAGTTGCTTTCGTGCTAGGAATTGTCTGGACAGTCTACTGGTGGTGGGTAGGTTGCCGAGCACTAGGTTGGCCATTGATGAAGTTTTTACTTCCGTGCTTTAAAGCTGCTCTGATTGTACTGTTAGCCATTGTCAGTTGTCTAGGTTTACCAACAATCCTGAAGCCCTTCCTATTTATGAGTCTCTATATCGTCTGTATGCGCCTGATCGCTGCCAAACAATTTTTGAGTTACCAGTCTCTACTAGGGAAATTGGCTAATCAGCTGACAAAGTTAGGTAAAAGTCAGTTATAAGCTAATAAATTCAGTAAATTTACTGAATGTTAGGTTAACCGAATTCACTGTTTAATCCGTAATTTTTCTAATCTAAATTAAGGCATTAAATAGGCACAATGTTATTGTAGCTGCTCATATATAGCAGTTATCACTTGAGTAATGGAAAAAGTCATGGATTGTAGGGAGTAGGAATCCCCTCTTCCTTAATCAGGGGGGAAGAAAATTGACTGTACCTCATAAGTATGATAAACGCGATCAAACAATACTGTTATGGAAACGGCAAAACCTTGGGAATATCAATAAAAATAAAAAATGACAAATAACAACCAAAATAACACTATAAACGAACGAAGCTAGTAGATTTGAATCACTCTCATCTAATGAACGTGCTCTAAAACATCAAAGTATGGACTGTTAACTATGACCTCTAGCATACCAGATTTCCACACTAGAAACTTTAAACTGGGTGCCATGTCATTTCCAGAAAAAGTTATTTACTGGGTGATTGTGCTAACACCGCTCTGGTGGTTGTTGGGAATACAAACACTCTTCTACCCAGCGGTAGTTGTTGGTTTCTTAGGAGTCAACTTTGACATTGACAAACTCACTAGAAGATCGATACCCGCCTGTATCTGGGCTTGGTTAGGTATGGCTCTAGTCATGGTCTGGACTGCTACGTTTGGTCTCAATGACGTCGGGTTTGCCTTGCAGAAAATTGCTGCTACGTTCGTAACTTTTTTCAAGAGCTACTGTTTAATTTTTGCCGCACTGCTCCTACCATTTTGGCATGCCATCAGGGTTAAGGTGGTGACCCGTGCTGTAGCTTGGATGGCAACAGGATATTTAGTGACTATCGCCATTGAGATGCTCATGCTGGTAGTGGGATTAGGCAAAGAACCTTTTCTACCGCCCTTAGCCCGTCTAATTCCGGGAGGTGCTTTGAGTTTGCAAGTTACATTTGCTGACTTACAACCTTTTTTTGGTATCCCTTTACCCAGGACAGTTCTTTACACCCCCGACCCCCCCATTGTAGGGGTGTGTTCCATTCTAAGTTTTTTCATCTGCTTGGGTGAAGAAAACCGCCGCTTACGTCAAATATC
>NZ_JAAHHE010000269.1:0-8393 GCF_010692525.1 Moorena sp. SIO3B2 | reverse complement strand
TGATAGCTGATAGCTGATAGCTGATAGCTGATAGCTGATAGCTGATAGCTGATAGCTGATAGCTGATAGCTGATAGCTGATAGCTGATAGCTGATAGCTGATAGCTGATAGCTGATAGCTGATAGCTTACCTCAAAAGGTGTTTGTAAATAAATATTAACAATAATTGACAAACACCCATAGAGCTAACTTTTGTCATTATAATAGTGTTATCGGAAGAGTAAAGTAAAACCACTCATGAACAAGTCCGTTTGTACTACTGAAGCCGCTTCTCTGTTAGGAATTTCTTCTCGACGCTTGCGCCAACTCCTTAATGATGGTCGCGTCCGGGGTGCTTATAAAAGTGGTAAATTCTGGATTATTCCTCTGTTCAACAATCTGCCCCAAATCATTGAGAAGAAGCGTGGACCAAAGGGCAAATGGCGTACTACTCGTCCTCCTGCTCTGGCCAAAATCAATGTCAATCGCAATCGCATTGGCAGCAACAATCACAAAACTCCCGAAGAGCGTCAGCCAGTTATTTCAGTAAAACGAAGCGGTGACAATCTATACGGCAATCAAGTCGAAATCCTCGGTCCTTGTCGGATTGTCTATCAGCCCGATAAGCCACTGGGTTGTGGCGCTCGTCTGTGGATCGAAACCTTCAGTGATATTCACTTCATTGGTGGCAGTTTTCCGGCCACTGCCTAATGCTCACAACCAAAATTGAATCATAGCCTTTCTCGCAGTTATGAGGTACAGTCTTCTGTGACGTTGATTCTGTGCTTGATGCAACCCATCGCTATTCGCGATTCTCTCTTCCCGATTCTCTCTTCCCGATTCCCGATTCCCGATTCCCGATTCCCGATTCCCGATTGATTCCCTTTGCTATACTGAACAGGATCAAAAGTATACTTCCGACTAATCCGAGATGGGATGGAGAGATAAAAAACTCGCTATTAGAAAAAATAATTAAATTCACAGCAATCGATATCGGAATAGAAGTGGTCAGTAATCCTAGAGCAAATTCCGTATCAAATGTTGGGTGAGTACGCCGATGTTGCTCTTGGTCGAGCATATTAATCTGGGAAGCATACAACAACGGCCACAAACTGCATCCGCTTTGGGGTAAAACTACAGCTAGTAAAGTTTCTGCTAATGTATCTGGTTTAAACAAAATCAGTACTGCTGCACTAAACCAGAAGCCTACTGCTGAGCGGACGAGTAAAATTAGTAAAATTTTCCGTAATTGTAAGGTTTTCGGCTTCAGAGAAATCCCTACAAAAAACAGAATCATGGGAGTAGTGCAAGCCGCTAACCGTTGCAGGGCCTGCAACACTATTTCTGGGATAAGTGTTTTACCTAGATTTAATGCTCCTATGGACAAACCCAGTAACAACGCTAAATTTGCTGGTTCTTGGATCAGTGTCAATCCAATCCTTTTAAATTTGCTGAAATTGATGTGGAAATTATCAACACTGCGTTGGTGTAGATACATGGCTAAACCATAAAGACCGATTAGCACAAAACATTTATTCCCTACATCCATCAACCCGGCTAGAGCTAGTCCTTGCTCACCTAAAAATTCCTGAGTAAACGGATAAACTGTTAAGCCAGGAGCTAAAGAGGCAAACATCAATATCAACGAGCGGGCTTTAGCTTTTTCTTTGCTAGGAATCACCAAACCTGTCAATAACCATCCAATTCCTAACAAGAAGACATTGATAGCAAGTCCGAAAGCCGGTAGAGAGAGTAAGCCTTGACTTATATCAATTTTGATCGTGGATAGGAATAGAGCAGCAGGCAGTAAGGCATTGATAATTAAGGTTTTAATGGCACCAACTGCTACAGGTTTTTGAAATTTCCCTTTCAGCGCATAACCAATAGCAATGAAAAGCACCAGGGGGATGACTTTATCAATAGCCAAAGTCCTCAACTTTTACTGGATTTAACAGTGTCTTGACGCAGCAGTACCAATTCTCGATCCAAATCATCGTAAAATCCCTGACGAGCTCTTACTGCCATGGCCACGCCCTGCCATACTTGCCAAAGGGTTTGGGGAGAATTAGCGGTCTGCTCAATCACATCTAAGATTTCCTCAGCATGGTCTATATCACAGTCGCAGTGAACGGCAAAGAATTCTTGTCCTTTTGTGGAAATACCCAGTTTTTTCAGACCTGCTAAAATCAGTTGGTTTTCATAGGGTAGGATAGATTCCGTGAAAGCCAGTATCCCCAATCCAAAGGCAGCGGGGTATTGGAAGCAAGCAGTTGTGTAGATTTGCAGGTAGCGTTGGGTTCCTGGTAATAATTCTTGTGATGACTTTGGTAGAGGTATGGACTGACCTGGTGCGATCGCTGATAATTCTTCAAATAACTGCTGCCACATTTGAGGATGGGGTTTGCTATGGCCAGGTTTCCCCGATAATCCGTGTTCTTCATAGAGATTCTTTAATAAAGGGATTCGGGTTTGGGGTGTAGGTAACTTAGAAGCAACAGCAGTGAGCCAATTGGGAAAACACCAACTAATCAGATAACGCTGCTTGAGCCAAGTTTCTAGGTTACGACTTACGCCAGTTTCCCTGATTAAACAGGATAATCGGGGATGATCAGCAACTAAGACTCCTAATTTTTGATCAGTAGTGGGTAAATCCTCTAGGTGAGTGTGCCTTAACGGTGGATTTTGGAAGCTCAGCAACCAGGGATGCTGGAGTAGAGCATGATTTCGGGCATAATGGGGAATTTGCTGGGGAGAACCCAGAGTTTGGATGGTAGCGATGGAAACGGTGTTGGCTGATTCGGCTTGGGTGGCTCTATCTAACTCCTGCGAGACCTGTAGAGTCCGCATATATTCTAGAAAGTCTTGCATGGCCTAATTTCACTAGTAGTAATAGTGTTTTTACTGTTTTCTACAATGAAAGCTTAGTCCCAACAGGAAGAAGTTACAGAAGTCAGAAGTCTGAAGTCAGAAGTCTGAAGTCATACTCTGGCGATTACTTAGGGCTTCCACACTTATACAGCAAGCCCGAATTATGATTTCATGGCTGTTAAGTCAGATCAACGGTTTTACTATACCGATTAAGCACTGATAAATAGGGCTTGGTGATTCTGGCTATGGTTTCGCCCCCCACCCGGCCTGTCTTCAAACTTGGAGATCCCCCTAAATCCCCCTTAAAAAAGGGGGACTTTGAGATGCCTCCCACCTGATTAAGGACTGTGAGAATGGCTCCCCCCTTCCGCGCGGGGGGCTGGGGGGGATCATCATCTGGCGCTAACCTTTGGTAAACACGCCTAAATCCTTAAAAAAGGGGGACTGTGAGAATGGCTCCCCCCTTCCGCGCGGGGGGCTGGGGGGGATCATCATCTGGCGGAAAACATGGGATACCCCCTAAATCCTTAAAAAAGGGGGACTGTGAGAATGGCTCCCCCCTTCCGCGCGGGGGGCTGGGGGGGATCATCATCTGGCGGAAAACATGGGATACCCCCTAAATCCTTAAAAAAGGGGGACTGTGAGAATGGCTCCCCCCTTATTAAGGGAGATCCCCCTAAATCCCCCTTAAAAAAGGGGGACAATGAGTTAGGCTCCCCCCTTCCGCGCGGGGGGCTGGGGGGGATCATCATCTGGCGGAAAACTTTGAAAACATGCCCTCCCTTGGGGGACCAACGGAGGCTTGACCAAAACCAGATGTCCGCGCATTCATTCCTTGATTCAGCAACGCCGTTTGCTTTGTCCTTCTATTGGTTCCCGTTTTTGCTACGTACCTAGTCAATTTCTCTGACGCACTTACGCACAATTGCTTACCAAAGCCTAGCAAACGCTATAAATAGTAGGGGCACATGTCATGTGCCCCTACAGGTGGATTAACTGTGTAAGTGATGTGTCGCAGCAAAACGGAGAGCTATTACGCGAGTATCAATCATTCTTTTTTGATGGACATTGTGGGGAAATATGTCTGTGATGATGCGGTATTGTGTTTGTTATGGGGTTATTTGCGTCGCTATGTGTCGGATGGGGGTAACTATCTAGATCTAACTGAGGGCATCTCCAAAGGATGCCCTATTTGTCCCCTAATTGGGGCGTTATTCCTGAAACCTTTGGACGTAAGCGTAACATATATTTGAAAGCACGCCTTAAAGAGGGGATTAATTGGCTGTAAGTCAAGACATGCTTGGGTTTTAAGGTGAGGTGGCGTCCGGTGACACGAACCCAAGATGGATGGGCGCACTGCCATCGAAAATGACCTAAAATTTTATGAATCCCTGGCAGTAGACCCCGGCATCGCTCATGTTTGTACTAGCCGTGCGCCGGGGAACTGACCCTTGCGATCGCCGACGCAGTTACCCTAACCCGTCCTAATCACATTAGTGAGACCTTCCCTAGCTTGAATCGATCCTCAAAAGAAAAATGACTCCCTCACATCAACTCTTTACACCTTCCGACCTCCGGCTCAAACAGCCTCTTCCAATGGCGAATAATCCTGTCTGGAGCTGCCTCAACTCTCTGAGTCCTAGTTCTCAAGGCAACGTTCGTTCGATGCTCATTACTATCGCCTCCATCCTCACTCAAGGCCAGTGCGATTTAGAACACCAGCTATTAGTGGTATCTATCTTGAGAATGCTGGCTCCCTCTGCCTGTTGTCAATTCCCCCCTTCGGCTACCCCATCTAGGTTTGAAGACTTCCGGGGAGAACTTTTGTCAGTCAACCAGGTGTTTTACCTATCATTTCTTGTGAGAGAACTTCCACTTAATACCAAAGATACCTAAACTAAGAGAAATTTCAGTTGAATCCAACTTCATTCCAAACTTAGTTTCTTTTGTTCTTAGTTCTGGTTTAGATTCCCTTGTTCTTAGTTCTGGTTTAGATTCCCTCATTTCATCGTACCACTTCCTCTCAAGCAGAATATCCAGTGTATCTCTAAAATGCATAAGACTCAAAAATTGTAATGTTTACTTGGCACACACCCTTGCTTCAAATACCGCAAACTTCCTTTGAAGCTCCTCGACCTTCAACTCTACCCCGGCCACCCTTTGACTCAAAGGCACATCGGCTGTTGCGCCTAAATACTGCGCCAGTGCAGCGGTCAACACCTCAGACTTAGTAACATCAACTTTAGTTATGTAGTCTGAAAACTTTTCATGAAGGCATGGAGGGATTCTAGCTCCCACAAATATGCTAGCCATGCGGTCAAATAGTAAAACGCTTTATGTTTAAATCTTATCGATTGTTTTCATCTTTGTAAATTTAAATTTCATCTTCGTGAGGATGGGTTTCCCGAACTTGGCTCCAAAAACACCTACGCCTACAAATTATAGCAGTCGCCATCATAGTTAGGACATAGAATAGAAAAGCCCTTCCACTTATCGTCCGATTTCTGTCATGCCCAAACCTTACAGCTACGACCTGCGCCAAAAAGTAATTCAGGCGATCGAACTCAATGGCATGAAGCGCTCTCGTAGCCAGTGAGTATTTTAACATTAGCCGCAACACCATTAATTTGTGGTTACGGCGTAAAGCAACAGACGGGGGACAAACGAACCAAAGTCAGGGAGCACCGAGGCTTGAATAACAAGATCACTGACTCGGAGAAGTTTCGAGCCAATGCCGAAACCCATGGTGACAAAACCCAGGTGGAGATGGCTGAGTTATGGGATGGAGAGATCAGCGATTCGGGCTTTGCCCGACGCTTCGCGAACGCACAATATCACGTGCCTTGAAGAAAATTGGGTTTACGCGAAAAAAAAGACTTACGGCTACCGTGAAAGAGATGAACAATTACGCCAAGCCTTTGTTGAACAGCTAGCCACCCAAAAGATATGAACAGATTGTTTATGCCGATGAGTCAGGTATGGATCATCGAGACGATTATGGCTATGGTTACAGTCCTAAAGGAGAGCGCTTTCATGACCTGAAGTCCGGTCGCAGAAAAGGTCGAGTCAACATGATTGCTGCACTTTGTGGCCAACAGTTGTTAGCACCTTTCACTATTGAATGCTATTGTAATCGAGAGGTATTTGAAACTTGGGAACGAAACGTGCTTGATTCCCACCTTGAGACCAGGGCAGAAACTGGTGATTGACAATGCCACCTTTGATAAAGGTGGACGTATTGAGCAACTGGTTCGGGCTGCAGGTTGTCAGGTGTGGTACAAACCCACCCTATTCACCAGACTTGAACCGGATTGAAAAATGCTGGTCATGGCTAAAAAGCCGCACCTCGCTTGCAACTAGAGCATTTTGAAACACTGCGAGAGGCTATGGAGCACGTCCTCACTTTAGCGTCCTAACCAACCTGGCTGTTGCTATATAAAATCCTATTTCCTTTAACTCCTTATCAAAGTCTCGCCACCGCTGCCATCAAGGAGATGAATCGGGAGATTGAGATGGTTAGTCGCGGAAATCTTCGATTAATTCCAAAAGTGCGGAAATTCCCTTATTCTTTTCTACCGGGAGTTACCCCCACGGGGTAACTCCCGTTCGATCGTCTGATCACACCTTAGACTACTTCTTTTCTCTGGCTCGGTGTTAATGTTTCCTTGATTTTGTCTAAAGTAAAATTAAGAATCAAACCCCAAATTATTCTCAGCATTAAATCCCTGCTCATTTAACTCTTCTATCATCCGCTCTAGCATTTCTCTCGCCGCTTTATACTTGATATAATTCCTACCACCAGCTTTATGCCCCCAAGCTAAACGAATAGGGGTGCATCTCACTTTTGCAAAAATACGACCATTGAAGGCTAAAAAACTTCTACAGTTCCCTCAGTGATAGATTTACAACTTTGAGATGCACCCACGAATAGTTTCCTGGATGCCCAGATTTCGGTATAATACCAAATCCGGTTGTCAAAACCCCTTGATAAAAATCGACCAAATCTTTTTATGCCAGTTTATGCCAGAAATCTAGGTCTATGCAGATAAGGGGGGTATGGGAACAGGATTTGGTATAACATCACCCTCAGCAGGAAGAGTCTTCCGTTGCGATCGAGGGTATCAAATAGCGGCTCATCCGGGGGGTTATCCAGCAAAGCCTCAAACCGGGCGAAATCGTCTTCCGCTCCCTACCCATAGGTCTTCCGGCTGTCTTCCGCTTCCGGGTCAGAGTCTTCCGGATTGCCATCCGAGTCTTCCGCACCCCCACCACCGGAAGAGTTGCTGAATTGTCCAAAAATGTCGTTGAAGCTGTCATTCTTTGCAGAGTTGCTGACAGAAATATAATTACCTGTAGGCTGCCAATTCTCAGGACGCGGGTACTCAGCTAGGGTATCATTTACCGTAACGGGACGATATTGATTATGCAACCATTGGAAGTCTGGCTCAGTGATTACCCCATTTTTTAACAGCCCCTTAGCATGGTCAACTGCCTTCTTTCCAAGTCGAATAATAGTGAGGTTATCTCAGCAGTCTCTAATGCCCTCAAACCCCTGCATCCTGACTTGCTTTCCAAAGGGCATGAAGAATCAATCTCATGCTTGTTTCTCATGCATCCTATATGATCGGCTTGGTGTAGGTGAATAGCCCCTTAAATCAACCTTTGGTATCCTGTCTCGCCTTCGATTTTTTCTGCGATCGCACGCAATTCATCCACGCATCTAACCAAATGGGGCAGCTCCTCAACCTCATCCAAATTTTTACACCGCTCGATCATGGTTGCGAGCTGGGACTGAAATTAATCCTCAATCGCCTCAAAATCACTTCCGATCCCCACCCACCACTGGCATTCCCTGCCATTGGTCGCCCTTGCGCTTCGTATAAATCACTTTCAGGTCTTATCCAAGCCCAATCCAGTCAGCCACCCATGCGCCGAGCCAAGTCTTTCCAGCACCCGTCTCGCTCAGAATGAGAAGATGGGGGTGCTTGTCTGGGTTGCGAAGCTCGTTCCAGTCGAATCTCGCCGGTGCTGATTCGTCAGCAAACTAGAGTTGTAGGTTCCCTAGTCCCGACCCATACTAAATCAACCCATCGAGGGTAACCGGTTAACCTTGGCCAAAAGGCCACACTGCGCGTTCAACAAAAAGATTAAGGTCTATAGATCGAAGCAGACATTCCTTGTTGACGTAGTTGGTTAGCAAAAGCATTGGCCTTGGCTTCATTTTTGAATGCTCCCATCTGAATGCGAGTACCTTGTGGGAATCGACCCAAAAAAGCACCAGGTACAATTTTCCTGGCTTTTGCTAAACCACTAGCACTGCCGTCGTTGAGTATCACGTAATATTTGATTTTAGTAGATTGAGACGGTGGTGTTGCAGTAGTTTTCTGACCGGTAACCACTGGCTGTTTAGGCAATGGGGCGGCAATAGAAACCGGTCTTGGAGCAGGCTGTGAATTGTTTTGAATTCTCTGGTTTGCTCTAGAGCCAATTTGATTCTGTACCGCCAGTTGCTTTCTTTTTGCTTCTAATGCGGCTTGTTGCTGCCGA
>NZ_JAAHHE010000268.1:0-8405 GCF_010692525.1 Moorena sp. SIO3B2 | reverse complement strand
TTTCGACCTTGCTGCGCAAGCTACTAATGGTAGAAACGGTTTCGAGGGAACGCCACCAGATGTCAAAGGCTGCCACATCTTCTTCCAAGAGTTCTTGTGCTTCCATCGCCATCTTACGACGGCTTTCCTGATTCTGTGCTACCACTGCTTTTAAGTCATCCACGTTGAATGAGTGGACAGTCTCTAGCTCATCAACATCCGCTGCCACATTACGAGGCACAGAAATATCAATTAGCATTAAGGAATGGCTAGTCTGCAACACTCCTTCTAAATTAGACCGAGTCAGGAGTGGTTCGGTGGCACCAGTGCTAGTAAATACGATATCTGACTGGGCAACCAGTGTCATCATATCTGACAAGGAATGGAGTTTTAGCTCCGCTTTGGGAAACCCTTTCGCTAACTCTTCAGCCCGTTTGGTGGAACGATT
This sequence comes from Moorena sp. SIO3B2, assembly GCF_010692525.1. Taxonomy (NCBI): domain Bacteria; kingdom Bacillati; phylum Cyanobacteriota; class Cyanophyceae; order Coleofasciculales; family Coleofasciculaceae; genus Moorena; species Moorena sp. SIO3B2. Next base: position 7,978 of record NZ_JAAHHE010000268.1, on the reverse strand, counting down.
CAGAATTGAGATATCTACGGCACCTTTGGCCAGCAAATGTTTAACCAGCAAGCGCGACATCTTGCCAGCACCGATAATTGCTATTTTATAGGGCGTCAAAGAGGTGCCATAAAGGGTTTCTACCTTCTGCTGAGCTAACTCTACCGCTGCTGAGCTAATGGAGACCGCCCCAGTGCCAATACTGGTTTCCGTGCGAACTCGCTTACCGGCAGTAATTGCTTGTTTAAACAGTTTATTAAGTAGACGTCCGATTCCCTTGTGTTGCTGACCAAGTTTATGGGTGGTTTTGACCTGAGCTAGAATCTGCCCTTCTCCTAAGACTAGGCTATCTAGACCTCCAGCAACCCGCATTAAGTGCATGACTGCATCATGATACAACAGAATAAATAGGTGGGGGCGCAACTTGGCTAGAGGAATGCCAGCTTTTTCTGTCAGAAACTGGCACAATTCTCGAATTCCTGCATCAGTTTCGGTGGTGACTATATAAACTTCCAACCGATTACAAGTACTCAGTATCGCTACCTCTTCAATATGAGGATAGCTACATAAGTGGGGCATCACAGTCTCTAACTGGGCTTCTGGAATGCTCAGTTTTTCTCTGACTTCAACCGGTGCTGTCTTATGGCTCAGACCTACTACGGCAATATTCATGTTTTTGATAAGGAGGTTTGATGGGAGTGTTAGTTATAGAAGTTATCAAAAAGGTGAGTAACTTTTGTACTTGATTTTAGGGAGTAGGGAGTAGGGAATAGGGAGTAGGGAGTAGCGATGCAGCGCGGTCTTGGGGAGGCAGCGCGGTCTTGGGGGTCTCCCCCATGAGCGACTGCCGTGGTTTCCCCCATGAGCGACTGCATCAAGACGGGAGTAGGGAAAAAATATTGTGTACTTTATTAGGATTAAAACCGTTATCTTAGTAATTCTTTATCGGTTTGTTGGTACAAATGTTTTCTACAAATCCTTACTAAAACGAACTTGAAGGAAGGGTTAAACTAGGTTTTTAACCTTCCTTCAAGCTTTAACTACTGTTGCTAGGGCGTGTTTTCAAAGTTTTCTGCAAGATTATGATCCCCCCCAGCCCCCCTTATTAAGGGGGGAGCCATACTCACAAAGATTATGATCCCCCCCCAGCCCCCCTTATTAAGGGGGGAGCCATACTCACAAAGATTATGATTCCCCCCAGCCCCCCTTATTAAGGGGGGAGCCATACTCAAAGTCCCCCTTTTTTAAGGGGGATTTAGGGGGATCTCCGAGGCAAGAAGACACGCCCTAGGCACTACAGGGGTAAGCAATCAGCTGACGACTGATAGCTGATTGCTGATAGCTTACCTACAGGGTTAAAACCCTCTTCCTAAGAGTTAGCTCAATTGGATATACTTGGGCTGTTCAAACATATGAACGGTGTCCACAAACCGAGCGGTCTTGGACTGACTTGAAATAACTAGGCTTTGAGTCCGTGCTCCACCTTGGAAGAACCGAACCCCTTCCATCAGGGTTCCTGGGGTGATACCACAAGCAGCAAACAGTACGGTTTCACCAGAGGCTAGTTCTTCAGCATTGTAAACCTTATCGGGATCGGTAATCTTCATGCTTGCGAGCCGTTCAATGTTGCTTTCTTTGCTTTCCCCAATCAGACCAGTTTTCACGATGGCGGGATCGTAGATCAGCTGACCTTGGAAGTGTCCCCCTAAGGCACGCATTGCTGCTGCTGAGATTACCCCTTCTGGGGCAGCACCGATGCCCATCAAGGCATGGATATTGGTACCAGAAAAGGCACAGGAGATGGCGGCGGAAACATCACCGTCACTAATCAGTCGCACCCGAGCACCAGCTCCCCGGATTTCGTTGATCAAGTCCTTGTGACGGGAACGGTCCATCACAACTACCACCAGTTCATCAATGGAGCGCTCTAGACAATCGGAGAGGATTTGCAGATTTTCCGTTGCGGACTTGTTGATATCTACATGATTCTTGGCTTGGGGTGGTGCTGCCAGCTTCTTCATGTAGAAGTCAGGAGCAGCAAATAGACCGCCCTTCTCGGAAATAGCTAGCACTGCCATGGAACCGTTTTGGCCATAGGCCACTAGGTTGGTGCCTTCACAGGGGTCAACCGCAATATCAATTTCTACCAGCTCATCTGGGTTACAGAAGTTGGCAGCATCCTCTTGGGTACAAATCCCAACTTCTTCACCAATGTAGAGCATGGGAGCATCATCCCGCTCCCCTTCTCCAATTACAATCCGACCCCGCATATAGATCTTGTTCATCCGCTCCCGCATAGCTTCTACAGCCACTTGGTCAGCAGTGTTTTTCTCCCCTTTACCCATCCATTTGGCGGATGCGATCGCAGCTTTTTCTACGACTTCTATAATTTCTAAACCTAGTGTATTTTCCAAAGCGCCCGTTCTCCCAAAAGCTAGATGAGCTTATTTTCTTAATTATTTGTTTACAGTTCTTAAGTCTATCAGAGCGTGGTATCTCGTAGAAGGGAACAGGGAATAGGGAATAGGGCACAGGGACTGAAATCCTTGTTTACTCTGGGGTTTGGGTGTGTGGAAACGGATGCGATCGCATCATCTTAGGGAACAGGGAATAGGGAATAGGGAACAGACAGTGAAACTCTTTTCCCTCGTTAGTTTCAAATTCCCCCCTTAATAAGGGGTGTTAGGGGGGATCACCCATCCTGCCTATTCCTTGTTTGCCCCCTAAATCCCCCAATTCTGATGCTGCTGGCGAAATATTTCTTAACAAATCAAGAAGCCCTATCAGCCCTCACCCCCAGCCCCTCTCCCAACCTTGGGAGAGGGGAGCAGATTACGGCAGAATAAGGGTTTCACGAATTCGCCAGCAGCATCAATTCTGGGGGACTTTGACATCATTACTACCCAAAATTTTGGGGTTAGGGGGGATCACCCACACGCGCTATTTCTTATTGCTCCAGTAGGGAAGCACCACTTGCAGCAATCTACTCAGGGCTAACAATAACATTGCTGTTGCCACAATGTTATTCGTTAAACTGTCCCCATCCTTGAGCCAGAGAGCAGGATTTTCCATTAGGGGCTGTGGTTGTTCCACTAATGCTATGGTGTCAACTACTTGGTTTTCAAGAATTTGCTGTTTGATGTCAGTCATAGGAATCTTTTGCTCTAGTAACTGAAACCATCCTGACCTGAGGGTAGTGTCCAAAAGCAACAGCTAAGTTTAGGGTACCTACAACCACCGTATATCAAGGCTAGACTAGTTGAGGGTAGCTTCTTCAATTGAGGGTACCCTCAACTTTTTTTTCTTGCCCATCTCTGAATCGCATGCCCAGAGCTACTTACGGTCTTACTGTTAAAAACAGAGCACTGCGTCTATTTGAAGCATTAGTTTCCTTTGCCCAAGACATCGCTAATCAGGGGAATCCAGATATTAAATTCCGTTGGATAGAGGAAACCTCAACTAATCCAAAACTAGTAATTAAAACTCAGACTAGATATTTAATCCAACTCACCAAGGACGATAACTATCCAGGTAGTCTCAGCAAGGCTCAAGTAGTAGAAGCATTGCAGCGGATGAAAGACTTCTTAAAAATTTTAGAAGACAAGCGTTTTCACAAGAAGGGAAAGGATGAAAGGTATTTCACTCTGACACTCTACGCCCGAGACCTAGACAAAAACCTAGAACTATTTGATCAACAGTGGGAGCATGAACGTCCAGATAAATCCAAACAGCAAGAACTAGCAATTCTAGAACTATCTAATCAGCAGTCGGAGACTAAACGTCCAGATAAATCCAAACAGCAAGAACTAGCAACTGCTACAGAAATATCTAATCAGCAGTCGGAGACTAAACGTCCAGATAAATCCAAACGGCAAGAACCAGCAACTGCTACAGAAATATCTAATCAGCAGTCGGAGACTAAACGTCCAGATAAATCCAAACAGCAAGAACCAGCAACTGCTACTACTCCTGCCAAAACCTGCCCAGCCCTTCGCCCTAAGCCAGGGGTTCCTTTCCAAGCCCCATACCCACCAGCTTACTTTATCGAACGCCCAGAGGTAAGCAAAGACCTCAAGCAATCCTTACTATCAGAGCAGACAGCCAAGACCGGCACTCTGGTGGTTAGCGCTATTTATGGTCTCGGCGGTATTGGTAAATCTACCTTGGCTGCTGCTATTGCCCATGATCCAGAGGTACAGACTCATTTTCCCGATGGTATTCTGTGGGCAACCTTGGGTCAGGAGCCAGACTTGCTGTCTTTCCTGAGCAGTTGGATCCAAGCACTCGGAGACAATGACTACAAACCCACTAATACTAATGCTGCTTCTAGACATTTACAAACCTTGCTGTTTGACAAGGCTACCCTGCTAGTAGTCGATGACGCTTGGAACCCAGACCATGTTGAACCGTTTCGGATTGGTGGTGCTAAGTGCCGGGTGTTAGTGACGACTCGTGAAGCTCAAATTGTCGGAGCAACTCCCTATAATTTAGATGTGATGAGTTCCTCACAAGCTTTAGCGTTACTGGAAAAGCGTGGGGGTTCTAAACTCAAGGGGTCAGACCGTAAACAAGCCCAAGCCCTAGCCACAACCGTGGGCTACTTACCTCTAGCCCTGGAGTTAGCAGCAGCACAAATAGCCGATGGTATTTCCTGGCAGGAGTTACTCACTGACCTCCAACAGGAAATTGCCTGGTTGGAAACCTTAGATTTACCAGGTGCCGAAGAGATTATTGATGAAAAGCTACGCAAGCAGCACAGCCTAGTGGCTTCCTTTAACCTCAGTCTACGACGACTACCACCAGGAAAATTTAAGCAATTTGCCTGGTTTGGTGTCTTGCCAGAAGATGTCTCGATTACTCCGGCTTTAGGCACAACCTTGTGGGATGTTGGTGCTAGGGAGGCCAGAAAGACCTTACAGTATTTTAAATCTAAGGCTCTACTGCTCTCTGGTAAATCCACTAATGAGACTCCTACCTATCAGCTCCATGACTTAGTCCATGATATGGCCCGTCGGTTGCTAACGGCTCAAGGGGCTACAGGGGGAGAGGGGAGCTTACCGGGTTTGGGATTAACCTGGCCCCAAGCCCATGGTCAACTCCTAGAGCGCTATCGCCAAAAAATCCAAAACGGGTTATGGCACACCCTACCGGACGATGGCTATAGTCACAGTTATCTGACCTGGCATTTAGAAAAAGCGGGTTGTATAGAGGAAGTACACCAACTGCTCCAGGAGGAAACAGAGACTGGACGCAATGGTTGGTATCAAACCTGTGAACGTCTCGATCAACTAGGGGGCTTTGTCAAAGATCTAGCCAAGGCTTGGCAGTTAGCAGAAGAGGCTTTTTCCTTTTCAGCAACTCGTTCCATTAGTTTGCAGTGCCGTTATGCCTTGATGGTGTCTTCTATCAATAGTTTGCTTGGGCATATTCCAGGAAAGTTGATGGCAGCCCTGGTAGAGAAAAAGATTTGGACTCCAGTCCAGGCTTTGGCTTATGTTAAACAAATACAACATCCTCATAATCGAGCAGAAGCACTAGAAGAGCTAGCCCCAAAGTTACCGGAAACATTACTCTCAGAAGCCCTGAAAATCGCACGGGCAATCACCGATCAGTCGGATCGAGCCAGAGCTCTAAGTGGACTAGCACGACATTGGCCGGAAATTCTACCAGAAGCCCTAGACGCAGCACGAGCCATTACCGATAAGTGGAGTCGAGCCTATGCCCTGATTAGGCTAGCACCACAGTTGCCTCAAATCTTATCAGAAGCCCTAGAAGCAGCACAAGCCATTACCGATGAGTGGAGCAGAGCCAGAGCTCTAAGTGAACTAGCACCACAGTTGCCTCAAATCTTACCAGAAGCCCTAGAAGCAGCACGAGCCATTACCAGTAAGTGGCACCGAGCCAGAGCTCTAAGTGAACTAGCACCACAATTGCCGGAAATCCTACCAGAAGCCCTAGACGCGGCACGGACCATTAACGATGAATCAGACCGAGCCAGAGCTCTAAGTGAACTAGCACCACAGTTGCCTCAAATCTTACCAGAAGCCTTAGAAGCCGCACGAGCCATTACTGATCAGTCAGACCGAGCCAGAGCATTGAGTAGATTAGCAAGGGATTTGCCAGAAATCCTACGAGAAGCCCTAGAAGTAGCACGAGCCATTACCAATGAGTCGAGCCGAGCCATAGCTCTAAGTGAACTAGCACCACAGTTGCCTCAAATCCTACCAGAAGCTCTAAAAGCGACACGAGCCATTACCAGTCAGTCGAGCCGAGCCGATGCCTTGAGTGAACTAGCACCACCGTTGCCGGAAAGGTTGCTCCCACAAGCCCTAGAAGCGGCACAGGCCATTACCGATAACACAGACCGAGCTATTTTACTGAGTAAACTAGCACCACATTTGGGGGAAAGACTACTCTCACAAGCCCTAGAAGTGGCACGGGCTATTACCGATAACACAGACCGAGCCAATGCCTTGAATGAAATAGGAGCACAGTTGCCAGAAATTCTACCAGAAGCTCTAAAAGCGACACGAGCCATTATCAAACAGACAGACCGAGCCAGAGCACTCAGTGAACTAGCGCCAAAATTATCGGAAATCTTACCAGAAGCCCTAGAAGAGGCACGAGGCATTACCGATGAGTCGAGCCGAGCCACAGCCCTGATTAGGCTAGCACCACAGTTGCCTCAAATCCTACCAGAAGCCCTAGATGCCGTGCGGGCTATGACTGATGAGTTTTCTCTAGCCACAGCCCTGATTAGGCTAGCACCACCGTTGCCTCAAATCTTACCAGAAGCCCTAGATGCAGCACAGGCCATTACCGATGAGTGGCTCCGAGCCATAGCTCTAAGTGAACTAGCACCACAGTTGCCTCAAATGCTACCAGAAGCCCTAGAAGGGGCACGGGAACTTACCCATGATCCGATCAGATCCATAGTTCTGAGTACACTAGCACCAGATTTGCCAGAAATCCTACTTCCAGAAGCCCTAGAAACAGCACGGGCAATTCAGTCTGAGTATCACCGAGCCTATGCTTTCAGTGGACTAATCAAAAATCCTAACTTTTCCCTCCAAGATGACGTTTCCCTTTGGCAAGAGTTTCTTCACACCTTGGCCTGTAGCGATCGTAAGGACTTTTTAGAATACTTGGTTAATCTCAGTCCAACTATTATCTCGTTGGGAGGCAAAGAAGCTCTGGCTGCAATTGTTGAAGCGATTAAGGATGTAAGTCGGTGGTGGCCCTAGAGTGGAAAGTGTGGGGAGATGGGGAGATTTTTATTAAGGGTAATGATCTGGAGATGATATCAAAAAGCTTTAAAAATACCTGTTTTATGAATTATTTATCTATGGTTTTTGTAACCATTATTACAACCATTGCTAGATAGTTTTTTAAAATAAATAATCAAACCAAATAGTAATTTATAATAAAGTAAGCATTCAGCATTCAGCAGTCAGCTTAAAATAAACCTATAACGATAAAATTTAATAGTTCGAGATTAATGAGGATTTAAAGTTTGGGCAGTCCATGGATCATGGCACAGGTTTCGAGCCTGATAGCTGATAGCTGATAGCTGATAGCTGATAGCTGATAGCTGATAGCTGATAGCTGATAGCTGATAGCTGATAGCTGATAGCTGACATATAAACACCAAAACTTATCCTATATCTTTCCTTTTTCTTAATTTAAGCTAGCCCTTAACCATGGTATATCTTTAACTAGGATTCAACAACATAGGATTAACCAACAATGCTGGATTTTCTCAATCCCATCCTAGGACGCAACCCAGAACAGATGAAAGCCAATGTGGAAATTTACACCTGGCAAGCCTGCCCCTTCTGTATCCGAGCCAAGCTATTGCTATGGTGGAAAGGAGTTGACTACACCGAGTATAAAATCGATGGGGACGACAATGCCAGAAACCAGATGGCGGAACGAGCCAACGGAGGTCGAACGGTACCCCAAATTTTTATCAATAACCAACACATTGGCGGTTGCGATG